>CAYMRW010000008.1:0-6801 GCA_964392825.1 uncultured Rhodobacterales bacterium | reverse complement strand
ACGGGGCACTGCGCGGTAGACGAGGAGACCCCGTTGAAGAGCTTTATCGTCGTCGACGACCTGATCAGTTCCGGCCCGGTATTCCTCACGACTGTATGGCCGTTCGCAGCTTTGATGAAAGAAACTGTCGGCGCCGAGAACATCTACATTCCCGCAAAGCGGAAGCAGGGCCTTCCGCTCATACCACGCAAGTTTCGCATCTACCGCGACGCCGCGACCGTCTCGAAACCATGGCGGCAAAAGATTCTGGCGCAAATCGATCCGAACGGCCCCAATGTCCTTTTTGTCCTGGCCTTTTCCGTACGGTCGATCGAACTCGCCCGTGCCCTGCATCCGGTCTGGGACGTCTTCGATCGGCGGGTTCTAATGATCGAAGAGAACATCGAGCCGGGTTCGCTGACGCCGAGCATGCTGGGAGGATACGATCTCGTCACCGTTTTCTGCAAGGATTTGGCCAGCCTCTACCATGATCGGCTGGACATCGCCGCGCGGTACCTCGCGCCGCATACGGACACGCTGCGCTATCACAGTCTGTCCGATTATCGGCCGATCGACATGCTGCTCGTCGGACGCCGGCGGAACGACCGTCACGACCCGCTCTTTCGCCATTACTCGACCCCGCAATCGCGCCGCCTGTTCCTCGACTTCATGACCCCGACCCAAGCGAACCAGTCACGGGAAGACGCGTTCGCTCTTCTCTGCAATACCTACGCCCGGTCAAAGATTGCGTTCTGCTACGAGGCCAGCGACGTGCCCCGCTTCCGCCGCCGGTCACCGCTCCTGTCCCGGTGGGTTCATGCATGGGCGGCGGGATGCTCCGTGGTCGGCAGCCGGCCGACGGGAGACGGGGCTGCCGAAGGAATGGATTGGCCGGAGTCGATGTTCGACCTGCCGGCAGACCCCGGCGCGGCAATCGATCTCCTCGAAGGGTTGCTGGCCGACGATGCCGGCCTCGACCGCCGGCGGCGGCGCAACGTCGCGGAGGCGATCGGCCGTCACGATTCTCGGTTGCGGCTGAAGTTCATCCTCGACGAGTTGCGCCTCCCATACCCTGCCGCGTTGGCGGACGGCCTCGCGAAACTCGAGGAGCTACGGTTGAACGTGCTTCGAGATCAGGGTGATGGGTTGACTTCCGAGGCAAGCATGGCCGGGATCGCCTGAGAGCGAAATCGGTCGCAGGGGAAGTCGGGGGCCCGGACAACGTGACAGCATGAGAACCCCTCTGCACCTAGTCCGGTCGCAACCGGTGATCCGCATCGGCATGTTCGGGACCGGCTTCATCGCCAAGGAGGCTGCCAAGGTCGTTCAAAGGACCGAAGGCCTCGAGATCGTCAAGGTATTGACCCGTCGGCCATTCGGGTCCGTCGGCTGGCTGGACTCCGGGCTGCTGACGCACAGCGTCAACGAGGTGATCGATGCCTGCGACCTCGTGTTCGAGGCCACGGGGGACCCGATCCACAGCACCGTGACCGTCGAAGCGGCGCTTCGGGCTGGCCGCAAGGTCGTCACGATGAACTCCGAACTCCACGTCACGACGGGATCGTTCCTGTCGGAATTGGGCTACTGCACCGAGGCCGATGGCGACCAGCCCGGCGCGACCGCGCTTCTGGAACGAGATGCCGCGGCGATGGGGTTCGAACGCCTTGCCTACGTGAATATCAAGGGTTTCCTCGACCCGAACCCCTCCCCCGCGGACATGGAATACTGGAGCCGGCGGCAGAAGCTCAGCCTCGTCGAGACCACCTCGTTCACCGATGGCACCAAGCTGCATGTCGAGCAGGCGTTCTGCGCCAACGCGTTCGGGGCGACCCTCGCCCGGCCCGGCATGATCGGAAGCACGGTCGCGGGCATCCACGACACCGACGAACTCGCAAGGCGCGCAAGGCAGATCGGGCAGCCGATCAGCGACTACGTGATCTGCCCGGCAGCGCCGCCCGGGGTGTTCATCCTCTGTGACCACCCCGACGCCAGCCTGCTTCCGCACTACGGTCCCTACGAGAAGCTGCTGACGAGAGGCCGCGAGGCCTACGTGCTGCTGCGACCCTACCACCTCTGCGGGCTTGAAGTCGCGAAGAGCCTGATCGCCGCGGCGTCGGGCGCACCGCCGCTGATGACGAATGGCGCCGTGCCCAAGGTGAGCGTGGCGGCGGTGGCGAAACGGCCGCTTTCGACCGACGACATCATCGGTCATGCCATCGGCGGCTTCGATGTCAGAGGGTCGGCCCTTCTTGCGTCGGAGGCGCCGGACCATGTCCCGATCGGACTGTTGTCCAGGGCCCGACTTCGTCGCGGCGTGCCGGCTGGTCAGGTGATCCAGTTCGACGACGTCGATCTCGTGCAAAGCCGGGCTTTGGAGATCTGGCTCGACGAACTGCGCCCCAGGATCGCGTCGGCAGCCTGAAGGGATCGTGTCCCGCGGGATGGAGCGAGGACCAAATTGCGATCTGCGCTCTCGCAACCGAGCGTCGATTTGGCGGTCGACCGGTCCGGCAGGGATCGGCATGCGGGCGAAGCCGATCTCCGTAATCGCCGTTTCGGGGATTGCCCAAACGACAGGGTTGACAGGTCGCCTCGGCCCGAGCGTTTGGTGCGGCGCATGAGCAAGTCGATGGCCAAGCAGGAGTCCGTACCGCCCGCCGTCGATCCTGCGGACCGGTGGCAGGCGGGCTTCAGGACCAAACTAATCGGTGGTTTTCGCGGCCGGTTGCCGGCGGCGCAGGCGATGATGTCGGACCTCGTCCTCGCCTCGATCGCGGCACGCTTCGACGGTCATGGCTCGAGGCGGCCCCGGTGACAGGCGCTCCGACGCATCCCGAGGTATCGGTGGTGATCCCGACCTGGGGACGGCCTGCGATGCTGATCGAGGCGGTGCGATCCGCGTTGGCGCAGGAGGGGCCGGTGCTCGAGGTCGTGGTGGTGCCCGACGGCGACGACCCCGAGGCGGTGGCCGCGCTGAAGCGGGTGGACGACCCGCGCATGCGGCTCGCTCTGCCGGGCGCTCGCGTCGGCAACGCCGAGGCGCGCAACGTCGGCATCCGCGCCGCGCGCGCCCCATGGATCGCCCTTCTCGACGACGACGACCTCTGGCTGCCCGGCAAGCTCGCGGCACAGATCGCAGCGGCGCGATCCAGCGCGTTGCCCCGCCCGATCGTCTCCTGCCGCTTTCTGGCCCGCTCGGACGGCGCCGAATTCCTATGGCCGCGACGGCTGCCCGCGCCGGACGAGCCCGTGGGCGACTACCTCTTCCGCAGGCGGCGGCCGCCGACCGGCGACGGCGTCGTGCAGACCTCGACGATACTGGCTCCGAGGGCGCTCTTCGCAGAGGTACCCTTCGACCGCGATTGCCACCGTTTCGTCGATGTCGACTGGCTCCTGCGCGCGACGCGGGAGAGCGGCACCGGCCTCGTCTTCGCCGACGCCGCACGGCCGCTCTCGATCTGGCGGATGGAAGAACGCGCGCGCATCTCGACCGGCGGCGACTGGCGCGAGGACGTGGAGTGGATCGCCGCCCGGCGGCATTTTGTCTCAGGGCCCGCCGAGGCGTCGTTCCTGCTGACCCTGCCGTCGATCCGGGCGGCACGACAGGGCGATGCGCAGGCCTTTGGCGGGCTTCTCCGCGCCGCATTCGCCGCCGGGCGGCCAGGATGGGCGGCGATCGTCTTCCACGCCGGAAACTTCGCCCTTCCGCCCCGCCTACGCTCAAGATTTGCGCGGCTTTTCGGTTGAGCGCCGCAGGAAATAACAATCTATGCGGTACAAATGCGCAGATTACGCAAAGAACTAGGCGACAGGGCGGCGAAATCTGCCGACCCGTCATTGCGGCTTGGTGGACTTCAGGCAGTCTGATCTACGTACGCTCACTAAAGCGTCTCTGTGTTCCGAGTGAGGGCCCTTCATGTTCGACTCCGATCGATCCCGGAGAGCGTCTGACGACGCGTGTCAGACAGCGATCATCATCGGTGGGGGTCCCGCTGGCCTCACTGCAGCGTACGAGCTGCAAAAGCGATCAGACGACGTAAGGCCGGTCGTGTTCGAGGCCAACCGCATCGTCGGCGGGATCTCCCGCACCGAAAGCCACAACGGGTACCGCTTCGACATCGGCGGCCATCGCTTTTTCACCAAGGTGCCCGAGGTCGAGACGATGTGGCACGAGGTACTGGGTGAAGACTTCATCACCCGCCCGCGTTTGAGCCGCATCTACTATCGCGACAAGTTCTATGCCTATCCGCTCAAGATCTTCAACGCGCTCGGAAACATCGGGCCCTACGAAGCCAGCCGCATCATGCTGAGCTACATGAAGTGGAAGGTGCGTCCCTCGAAGACCGAGGAGACGTTCGAGCAGTGGGTGATCAACCGCTTCGGCGGTCGGCTCTACATGCACTTCTTCCGCTCCTACACAGAGAAGGTCTGGGGCATCTCGCCGCGCAAGATCCGCGCCGATTGGGCGGCGCAACGGATCAAGAATCTGTCGCTGCCCAAGGCGGTATGGAACGCGCTGTCGGGTGCCAATGACACTGCGAGCCTGATAGAAGAGTTTCAGTACCCCCGCCTCGGTCCCGGCATGATGTGGGAGAGGACGGCCGATCTCATCGGAAAACGGGGCGGTGCCGTGCACTTGCAGAGCGCCGTGACCAAGGTGTACCGAAACGAGAACCTCGTTACCGGTGTGGATGTGCGCACCTGGGACGGCGAGACCGAGCACACGCCGCAGACGCGTCACGTACGTGGCGACCATTTCGTCAACACGATGGCGCTCCGCGAGTTGATACATGCCTTCGACCCGCCCCCGCCCGAGCACGTGGTCGAGGCGGCGGACCGGCTGCATTACCGCGATTTCCTGATCGTGACTCTGGTTCTCAACGATGCCGATCCGTTCCCCGACAACTGGATCTACGTGCACTCGCCCAAGGTGAAGGTCGGGCGGATTCAGAATTTCCGCGCGTGGTCGCCCGAGATGCTGCCCGATCAATCGACAGCCTCGATCGGGATGGAATACTTCTGCCAGTCGGGCGACGGACTCTGGTCGATGTCCGAGGAGGAACTGCGCGCGCTCGCGGCCTCTGAACTTGAGCAGCTGGGCCTCGGCCGCGCCGCCGACGTCATCGACTTCGCCGTGATCCGCCAGCCCAAGGCCTATCCGGTCTACGACGGGGACTACATGGAGGCGCTCACCGTCATCTCCGAGTGGATAAACGGGCTCGAGAACTTCCAGACCGTCGGCCGCAACGGGCTGCACCGCTACAACAATCAGGACCACTCTATGCTTTCGGCGATACTCGCCGCGCGCAACATCCTCGGCGAGCAGCACGACGTCTGGTCGGTCAATGTCGACCGCGCCTACCATGAGGAATTCGAGGTGAGGTCGGGACGAGCCACCGGCGACGGCGGCATCGCCGAACGGACCGCCGAAGTGGCCTGATCCGATCGGTCGATGGTCGACAGCGTCGGTCATCGGCAAGCTCACATGCGAACATGCGCACTGAACCCCGCCCTACAGGCCGCTGAAGAAGTCGGTGTTGAAGGACGCTGTTCCTGCCGACGCGATCTGAAGCGGGACTCGGCGGCTGCGGGGCCGGGTTTCCGGGGTGCTTCCTTCGTCAGGCGGCAAGGGGTTTCGGCAGCCTGGCCAGATTGCAGGCCGCTATGGTCATCGTGAATTTGGCGCGGACCCTGTCGAGGCCGCGGTGGAGCGTCTGCGCCATGCCGCCCACTGTCTTGGCCCAGCCGAAGGGTTCCTCGATCTTCTTGCCGCTGCGACAAGGCGTAGCGGGATGCTGGGTGGTCCTTCCGTCGATGGCGGAATGCCGGGCCTTCTGCGCGACATGCGGCGTCACGACCATGCGCCTGAGCGCGGCAATGAAGTCGGCACTGTCGTATCCTTTGTCTGCTCCCAGCGTCAGGCGCCGGGTCGAGCCCGGGGAGTGGCGATCGATCATCTCCAGCGCCGCCTCGCCCTCGCCATGGCCGTCGGCGTGGCTCAGCTCCGCCTGCACGACCAGGCCGTTTCGGTTCTCCATCAGCGTATGCCCCATGAAGCACAGCATCGCCGCGGCACCCGGCGCCTTCTTGTAGAGGCGGGCATCCAGGTCCGTCACGGACGCATGGGTCGCGTTCGAGCGCTTCTTGCCCCGGAAGTTCACCTCGGCGTTGCGGGTCTGGCGGGCTGTGTCGGGCATCGGCGGCGTCTCGGTCTGCTGGGGCTGGCTGGTGTCCGCGGAGGTCTCCTCGGCCGGCGGCAGCGGTCCGCCGGGATTTTCGTCATGCGGCGGCGGCGTACTGTTCTTCGGCTGGAAGCTCTTCATGGAAGCCCGAGCCTTGACCAGCGTCCCGTCAACCGAGAAGTGTTCGTCCGACAGCAGCGGCTTGACCTCCGGGTGCGCCAGGATCGCGGCCATCACCTTGCGCGACATCTCGGTCGTCAGCAGCCGGTCTCGGTTCTTGCTGAACACCGTGGGGACCCATACGAGGTCTGGGGCCTATCTTGTGTTTTTTCCTCCGTTCCGAATTGCCCGATACGAAACCATTGCGCTCGAAGTTCTCATGGACAACTAGATTGTCGAGCAAGTCCGCGCTTTCGTCAATCATCGTGAAACTAGCCAACCACCGGCTTGAAAATGCGCCGCGTACCGTTCGCATTTCGGGCGCTACCACAAGCATGGCAGCCTCCGCAGCTTGTTACTCTTTTATGCCAAACGGCCCATTGAAGAGACGTAGCGGAGACGGGAGAATGCTTTCGCGCGGGCACATGGCGGAGCAGGTGGGATTCGAACCCACGGTGCGCTTGCACGCACGGCAGTTTTC
>CAYMRW010000007.1:0-20361 GCA_964392825.1 uncultured Rhodobacterales bacterium | reverse complement strand
CCATGTTGTGGAAGATCTCGCCGTCCTTGTTGGGCGTCAGGTCGGTCAGCATGTGGCGGATGTTGGTCGAGTAGAGCGTCGACGACTGCGTCGCCATGCGGCTCGGGAAGTCGGTGTAGCCGATGATCGTCACGCCGTTCTCGGTCACGACCTTCTCGCCCGGGACGGTGAGGTCGCAGTTGCCGCCCTGCTCGGCAGCCAGGTCGACGACGACGCTGCCCGGCTTCATCAGCCGCACCATCTCTTCGGGCCACAGCTTGGGCGCCGGGCGGCCCGGGATCAGCGCCGTGGTGATGACGATGTCGATCTCGGGCGCTTGGCTGCGGAACAGCGCCATCTCCTTCTCGATGAACTCGGGGGAGGCAGGCTTGGCGTAGCCGCCCTCGCCCGAGCCGTCCTCCTCGAACTCGAGCATCAGGAACTCCGCCCCCATCGACTCGATCTGCTCGGCGACCTCGGGGCGCACGTCGAAGGCGCGGACGATGGCGCCGAGGCTGACCGAGGTGCCGATGGCAGAGAGACCGGCGACCCCGGCGCCGATCACCAGCACGCGGGCGGGCGGCACCTTGCCCGCCGCCGTCACCTGTCCGGTGAAGAAGCGGCCGAAGTTGTTGCCCGCCTCCATCACCGCGCGATAACCGGCGATGTTGGCCATCGACGACAGCGCGTCCATCTTCTGCGCGCGGCTGATGCGCGGGACCATGTCCATGGCGATGGCGGTCGCGCCGCGGTCCCGGACCGCCTCCAGCAGCGCCTCGTTCTGGCCGGGGTAGAAGAACGAGATCAGCGTCTGCCCCTCGCCCAGCATCCCCACCTCGGCCTCGGTGGGCGGGCGGACCTTGACGACGACGTGGGCGGCCTCGAACACCTGCGCCGCGCTCTCCACCACCTCGACCCCCGCCTCGCGATAGGCGTCGTCGGAGAACTCCGCGCGGGCGCCGGCGCCGGCCTCGACGAGGCAGTCGTGCCCAAGCTTCTGCAATTGCCGCGCGCTGTCGGGGGTCATCGCGACCCGCGCCTCGCCCTCGAGCGTCTCTCGCAACGCGCCGATCTTCATGGGCCGTTCCCCCGTTCGTCGTTCTAGTGCGCCTTGCTAGCCCGCCGGGCCCCCGCCCTCAAGCGCTCCCGGTGCAGGCGGCTAGAGCCACCTGCGGGTCTGGCGCGCGTACTCCTCGTAGGCCGCGCCGAAGAGATCGCGCAGCCGCCCCTCTTCCGGCTCGATGAAACGGCGCCTGAGGACGATCACGAGCGCCGGCACCAGCATCAGCCCGAGGACCGAGCCGATCCAGAGCGAGAAGCCCGCGAGGAACAGGACGTCGGCCAGATAGATCGGGTTTCGCGACTTGCGGTAGACGCCCGCGGTGATCAGTTCGCGCGGTTTCTCGTGCGGGATGATCGTCGTGCGGTGGCGGCGGAACTGCATCGCCGCGGCGATCATCAGCAAGAGGCCGATCAGGATGGCGAGGGCGCCGACGTCGTGCCCCAGCGGCTGCGGGAACGGCGTCGGCGCCCAGCGCACCTGCACCCAGGCGGCGGCGATGAACGCGACCAGCCAGACCGGCGGGATGTCGACGAGCCTCATGCCGCGGTGACCTAGCGTCGACCGGGCCCGGCGCCAAGCCGGCTTGCAGGCACCCCGTCATCAAGTAGGCTCGTGGAATGCTGGAGGGCAGGCACGCGCTCGTCACCGGCGGCGGCACGGGGATCGGCCTTGCCATCGCGCAGGCCCTCGCCGGGGCCGGCGCCGAGGTGACGATCTCGGGCCGCCGCGGCGACGTGCTCGACGACGCGGCGGGGCCGGGCCTCTACCCGGCCGTGATCGACGTCACCGACGAGGCGTCGGTCGCGGACGGCATCGCCGCGGCGGTCGCGGCGCGCGGACCCGTCGCCATCTGCGTCGCCAATGCAGGCATTGCCGAGGGCCGCGGCATCCTGAAGACCGACCTGGAGTTCTGGCGGCGCATCATCGCGACCAATCTCGACGGCGCGTTCCTGACGATCCGCGAGAGTCTTCGCTCCATGCGCGGTGTCGACGACGGGCGGGTGATCGGCATCGCCTCCGTCGCGGGCGTCCGCGGCCTGAAAGGTGCGCCGGCCTACACGGCGTCGAAACACGGCCTCGTCGGCCTGATCCGCGGGCTGGCGGCCGACCACGCGGGGCGCCGCATCACCTTCAACGCCCTCTGCCCCGGCTACGTCGCCACCGGGATCGTCGACCGGAACGTCACGGCGATCCGCGACCGCGCGGGCGTTAGCGAGGCGGAGGCGATGGAGATGATGGTCAGCGAGAACCGCCACGGGCGCCTGATCGACGCGGGGGAGGTCGCGGCGGCGGCGCTCTGGCTCTGCGATCCCCGCTCGGGCAGCGTCAACGGTCAGGCGATCGAGATCTTCGGCGGACAGGCCTGAGCACTTGACCGCCCGGGCAATCCGCCGAAAGAAACACGGCATGACCGATCTCGCGGCCACACGTGCCATGTTCCACCTTCCCGACGGGGTGATCTATCTTGACGGCAATTCGCTCGGGCCGCTCGCCAGGGGCGTGCCGGACCGCGTCGCTGCGATGCTGCGCGACGAGTGGGGCGAAATGCTGATCGGCGGCTGGAACCGCGCCGGCTGGATGACGGCGCCGCGCCGGATCGGCGACCGGATCGCGCGCCTGATCGGGGCGGAGCCAGAGCACGTGGTCATGGGCGACACGCTGTCGATCAAGGTCTACCAGGCCCTCGCCGCCGCCCTGGCGATGCGGCCCGACCGCCGCGTGATCCTGTCCGACCACGGCAACTTCCCGTCGGACCTCTACATGGCCGGGGGACTGGCAAGGCTCACCCGCCGTCACGAACTGCGCGTCGTCGCCCCGGAGGAGGTCGCCGCGGCGATTGGGCCCGACATCGCGGTCACGATGCTGACCGACGTCGACTACCGCACCGGGCGCCGGCACGACATGGCGGCGCTGACGCGAGCGGCGCACGAAGCCGGAGCCCTGACCGTCTGGGACCTCGCGCATTCCGCCGGAGCGCTGCCCGTCGACGTGGCCGGAGCCGGCGCGGACTTCGCGGTCGGCTGCACCTACAAGTACCTCAACGGCGGACCCGGCGCGCCTGCGTTCATCTACGTCGCGCCGCGTCATGCCGAGGCGGCGGAGCCGGCGCTGGCGGGATGGCTGGGGCACGAGGCGCCCTTCGCCTTCGACCGCGACTACCGCCCCGGCCGCGGCATTGAGCGGATGCGCGTCGGCACGCCCCCGATGATCCAGCTCGCCGCCCTCGACGCCGCCCTCGACGCTTGGGACGAGGTCGACATGGACGACGTACGGACCGCCTCGCTGACGCTTCAGGCCGCCTTCATCGAGGGGGTCGAGGCGAGGTGCCCGGGTCTGGCGCTGGCGTCGCCCCGCGACCCGGCACGGCGCGGCAGCCAGGTCTCGTTCCGGCACCCCGAGGGCTACGCAATCGTGCAGGCGCTGATCGCGCGCGGGGTGATCGGCGATTTTCGCGCGCCCGACATCCTGCGCTTCGGCTTCACCCCGCTCTACCTGTCGATGCACGAGGTGCGGCGGGCCGTCGACATCCTGGCGGAGGTCGTCCACGACCGGGCGTGGGACCGGGAAGAGTATCGCCGCCGCGCCGCCGTCACATGACGCTGATCCTTCGCCGCATGCGCCCCGGGGAGGAGACGCGCCTCTACGCGATCCTCCGGACGGCCGTCATCGACGGTGCCGCCGCACACTACGACGAGGCGCAGCGGCATGCCTGGGCCCCGCCAGACCCGTTCGAGGGCTGGGCGGAGCGCCTGAACACCGCGGAGTGCTTCGTCGCGGTCCTGTCGGGGCGCGTGGTCGGCTTCCTGTCGACGACCGCCGCCGGCCACGTCGATCTCGCCTACGTGCTGCCTGACCTGCACGGGTCCGGCGTCGCCCAGCGGCTTCTCGCCCGCGCCGAGGCCGAGATGCGGATGGCGGGCGTCGAGCGCATGACCACCGGGGCGAGCCTCGCGGCGCAACGCTTCTTCGCGCGGAACGGCTGGCAGGTGCTGGCCGAGGAGACGGTCGAGCGGGGCGGTCAGCGGCTCCGTCGGGTCCGGATGGCGAAGGACCTGACGGTTCAGGACAGCCAGACCTCGTAGTCCGAGACGAGGAGTCGGCGCGGCGGTTCGTCCTCCTCGATCTCGCTGAACCGCCCGATCGGGTCGCGGAAGACGTTGTCGGTCATGTCGTCGTTGACCGTCGACACCTCGCCGACGAGGACGTCGCCGCCCTCGCCCCAGAAGGCGTGCCAGTCGCCGGGCATGAGGGTCACGCTCTCGCCCGGGCGGAGCGCCAGCACCTCGCCCGGCTGGAACGCGCGCTCGATGCCGTCGCAGCGGACGGTGCCGCCGGCGCCCGCGTCGAAGCTCCCCGCCTCGTCCGAACCGTAGAGCTGAACCGCCAGCGTGGCGCCGCCCCGGTTGATGATATCCTCGGCCTTGATCACGTGCGTGTGCATGGGGGAGAGCTGATCCTTCCGCGAGATCAGGAGCTTCTCGGCATAGCACATGCCGCCGCCGCGGCGCAGGTCGTCGAGCGCGCCGTTCCGGAGCGTGAAGAGGAAAAGGCCCATGCGGTCGAAATCGCCCTCGCCGTAGTCGGTGATGTCCCAGCCGAGCCGCGCCTCGACGATGCGGGAGCCCGCAGCCCTGGCCGCGAACTCGTTCGGCGCCCAGTCGGCGAAGGGGGGCAAGCGAAAGCCGTGCGCGCGGATCATTTCGTCCGCGCGCCCGATGATCTCGTTCACCTGCGATCGCTTCACTACGCCCGTTCCCCGCTCGTCCGGCCGAAGTTCTCGACCTTGCCCTAGCCCTGGCCTTATCCGCCGACTTTCCGGCCGCGGCGAGCCATCGGCTCATAGTTGGTCGAACGCGGCAGGCGGCGCCGCCGTTCCGCCACGGCGGGCGCCGCGGGCGTCAGGCCGATCGCAAGGCCGGCGCGCGGCGGCCGTGGGACCAGGCGACGCACGCAGCTCCGAACGCTTCGAAGAGCGGCCGCGACACCGGATCGGTGCCGGCTCGCCACTCGGGGTGCCATTGCACGGCGAGCGCGAAGCCCGGGGCGCCCTCGACATAGATCGCCTCGGGCGTGCCGTCGTCGGCCACGCCGTCGATCGTTATGCGGCCTCCGGCGTGCACGATCCCCTGGCCGTGAAGTGTGTTCGTCATGACGCGGCGCGCACCGAAGAGCCGGTGGAACGGGCCGCCGTCGGTGAACGTGACGGCATGGCGGATCTCGAACTATTCCTCGAGCGTGCCGTCGGGAGGCATCCGGTGGTTCATGCGGCCCGGCAGCTCGCGGATTTCGGGGTGCAGACTGCCGCCGAGGGCGACGTTGACCTCCTGAAAGCCGCGGCAGACGCCGAGAAGGGGCTGACCACGCTCGATGCAGGCGCGCACGAGCGGCAGCGTGACGGCGTCGCGGTCGCGGTCGAAGGCGCCATGGGCCTCGGTCGGCGACTCGCCGTAGTATTCGGGATGCACGTTCGGACGTCCGCCCGGAAGGAGGAAACCGTCGCACACCTCGAGCAGATCCGGAATCGTGACCACGGTCGGATCGGCCGGCACGATCAGGGGCACGGCCCCGGAGACGCAGCCGACCGCGTGCGAAACCATGGTGCCCCCGGCATGCGCCGGATACTGGTCGTTGAGCAGATGGGAATTGCCGATGATGCCGACGACCGGTCGTGCCATGCGCGCTCCTTCGCGGCGAACCTAGCATGCCGGCGGCGCGAACCAAGAATCGACATGCCGGGTGCCATGATAGCGGCAAAGCCTTGCGGCAAAATTGATCGAGAACGCTCCCGGACCGGGCCGGCGGATCGGCGGCAGATCGGCGACGGTTGCCGGAACCACCACACAGCGCGCGGCGAGCGACGGTGGCCGTCAATCCGCCTCGATCAGCGCCGTCACCTCGATCTCGATCCTCATCCGTGCGTCCATGAGGCCGGCGACCCACATCGTCGAGGCCGGGCGGACCTCGCCCAGCCAGCGGCGCAGGACCGGCCAGCATCGCTCGAAATCGGGGGCGTGGGGCACGATGTAGCGCACGCGGACGATATCGGACACGCGCGCGTCGGCCTGCTCGAGCGCCGCGGCGATGTTGCGGAATGCCTGCTCGGCCTGCTCTGCCGGGTCGTCCGAGATGGCCATCGTCGCGTAGTCGAAGCCCGTCGTCCCGGAAACGAAGACATGCCGTCCATCGCGCACCGCCCTCGAATAGGCGATCTCCGCCTCGAAGTCGGAACCTCCGTCGACCAGGTGCCGCGCCCCGCCCGATCCCGTCTCCATGCACCGTCCTCCCGCGTCTGTCGCGGGAGGACGTAGCCCGATGCCGCGGGCCGCTCCAAGCCCGATCGCCGCGACGCCGGCGCTCATGGCGCCCGGCGCCGCATGGCGTACGCCCCGAGGAGCACGATGGCGAAGGCCGGCAGCATGGGAGGCAGCGGCACGGGCGCGACCGGCGCGAGGAACGGGCTCTCGCCAAACGCGCCGGCCGGAAGCCCGGTGTTGGCCTCGATCAGCCCCGCAAAGGTCACGTCGCCGATGAGGGCGGCCAGCGGATCATCGGGATCGAGCCGGGTGTAGAACAGCGGATCCGCCTTCAGCCACTCGAACTGCAGGCCCCACAAAGCCGCCGCGGTCTCGCCCACGTAGCTGTCCTCGCTCCGGTGCTCGCCGAAGAGCCCGGCCAGAAGATCGATGCCGCCCCCGCCGGGATAGAGCGCGATCACCCCTTCGGGCAGCAGGTCCGCGAGCGGCTGCGGCGCGAAACCGAGTGCCGCCCGCACGGTCTCGTAGTCGGCAAGGCCGTGGTCGCGTCCGCGGACGATGTTGGTCGCCTCGAGATCGATGAGGAGGGGCGAGCCGAACCCCGGGATCTGGCCGTTCCGAAGCCCCTCGGTCACGAGCGGGTCCACCGGCTCCGCCGGAAGCGTCGCGGCGCCGTAGAGGAGTTCGGCGAGGGACGCGTCCGCGAGGCAGTTGCCCGCGAAGAGGCACGTCTCGATCTCCTGCGAGCGGACCGGGCCGCCGGGAAGCGCCGCGGTTACGGCCGAGGGGACCTGGCTGTGTCCAACGCGCCCCGCGGCGGCGGAGAACTCGTTGAGGATCGGGCCCGGCGACTCGAGTAGGGTCCGGTCCGGAACGAGGCTCGCAAGGTCGTCGGTTCCAAGAAACAGGGGCAGGAACTCCTCGTAGAAGACCTTCTGCTGGCCGCCGGCGACAATCCGGCGGGCTGCGTCGAAGACCGCGTCGCCGCTGCAGGACTGCCCCGCCGCCGCGCAGGCATCGCCGATGCCGTCGGCAAGGCGGTTGTGCTCGGCAAGATAGAGGCCGTGCAGGCTCTGCAGGACGAGGTTCTCTGCCGTGCGCCCGTCGCCCGCCGTCGGGCGGCCGTCGATCACCGGCAGCCCCAGTCCCGGACCGGTGCGCAGGCGTCCGGTGCCGTCGTTCTCGCGCAGGAGCGTCCGCGCCTCGGCATGGCTGCCGTAGACGACGGATGCGTCGAAGAACGGAGTGACGGTGTTGATCGGCTCGCGCGGGTCGCCGGGTCCGCTGCCGCCGGTATGCTGCGAACGGCGCTGAACCATCACCGGCGTGGCCCCCGTCCGATCGGCGACCGGGTCGTCGTCCCGAACGGGCGTGTCGATGATCTCGTCGTTCGTCGGAGACAACGCTGTCTCGTGGCTCGCCAGAAGCTGCGAAAACGCCACGGCGAGGTTCGACATCGGCCGTGCGTCCCGCCTGGCCAGCGCGGGATCGTTGAGCGCCGTCGCGAGATCGCGCGCATTCGGCCGATCCGGACCTGCCGGCGCACCGAAACCATCCGCGAAATCCGCCGGGGTCAACCGGACCAGCGGAGTGATCGCATCCTCCGGCCGATCCGGGGTCGGCGCCTCGTATTGCCCATCCGCGACGGCCTCGAGAAAGGCGTGCGGAAACGTGATCGGCGTCGCCAGAGCGGCGCCGGGCAGCACGGTCGAAATCACTGCGATGGAAGCGCGCAGAACCGTCATCGGACTTCCCTCCTGCTCAAATGCCAGGAGAGCGTGCCCGCGGGGCGTGAGCCGCCCGTCATCGGGACGTCAGATGGCCGTCAAAACGCCGATGGCGCTTAGCCGGCGCGGGCTGCCTTGGCCTCTTGCCGCCATGCGTGCAGGAGCGGCTCGGTGTATCCCGAAGGCTGCGTACGCCCCTCGAGGACGAGGTCGCACGCGGCGCGGAACGCTGGCCCGTCGAAGTCGGGCGCCATCGGCCGGTAGGCCGGGTCGCCCGCGTTCTGGCCGTCGACAACCTCGGCCATCCTACGCATCGTCGCTATCACTTGCTCCTCGGCCACGACGCCGTGGTGGAGCCAGTTGGCCAGCGCCTGGCTCGAGATGCGGCACGTGGCGCGGTCCTCCATCAGGGCGACGTCATGGATGTCGGGCACCTTGGAGCACCCGATGCCCTGGTCGATCCAGCGCACGACGTAGCCGAGGATGCCCTGCGCGTTGTTCTCCACCTCGGCCGCGATCTCTTCCCCGGACCAGTTCCGCCCTTCGGCCAGCGGGATCGTCAGGAGGTCGGAGAGGCTGGCGCGCGGTCCGCTGGCCGCGATCTCGCGCTGGCGGGCGGCGACGTCGACCCGGTGGTAATGCAGCGCGTGGAGCGTGGCCGCGGTCGGCGAGGGAACCCAGGCCGTGTTGGCGCCGGCCTGCGGATGCGCGATCTTCTCCTCGAGCATGTCGGCCATCCGCTCCGGCGCCGCCCACATGCCCTTGCCGATCTGCGCCTTGCCCGGGAGGCCGCAGGCGAGGCCGACATCGACGTTGCCGTCCTCGTAGGCGCGCAGCCAACGGGCGTCCTTCATCGCGCCCTTGCGGATCATAGGGCCCGCTTCCATCGACGTGTGGATCTCGTCGCCGGTCCGGTCGAGAAAGCCCGTGTTGATGAAGGCCACACGGCTCCGCGCGGCGCGGATGCACTCCTTGAGGTTGGCCGAGGTCCGCCGTTCCTCGTCCATGATGCCGAGCTTGACCGTGCCGCGGCGCAGGTCGAGCAGATCCTCGACGCGGGAGAAGAGGTCGTCGGTGAACGCCACCTCGTCCGGTCCGTGCAACTTGGGCTTGACCACGCAGATGGCCCCGACGCCGGAATTGCGGTACCGGCCGTGCCCCAGCACGTCGTGGGCGCCGATGGCGGTGGTCACGACGGCGTCGACGATCCCCTCGAAGACCTCGTCCCCCTGGGCGTCGAGGATTGCCGGCGTGGTCATCAGAGGCCCGACGTTGCGGACGAGCATCAGGGCGCGTCCCTTGAGCGTCTCATCGCCCTCGGGTCCGTCGACGACGATGTCCGGGGCGAGCCGTCGGGTCCGCACCGCCCCGTCCTTCTCGACCCCCTCGGCGAGGTCGCCGCGCATCAGGCCGAGCCAGTTGCGGTAGGCCAGAACCTTGTCGGCGGCGTCGACGGTCGCCACGCTGTCCTCGCAGTCCATGATGACGGTGAGGGCAGATTCGAGGACGACGTCGGCGAGCCCGGCAGGATCGTCGCGCCCGATGCGGTCCTGCCGGTCGAACCGCAGACGCACATGGAGGCCATGGTTCCGCAGGACGATCTCTTCCGGGTCGGAGGCGGGGCCGATGTGGCCGACGAACCGTTCGGGCGCGGCCAGCGGGACCTCCCCGGCCGGCCCCGTCGCCACGAGAGCGCCGTCCGTCACGCGGTAAGCCGTGGCCTTCCCGTGCGACAGCCCGGAGAGGGGCGCGGCCTCGTCGAGAAAGTTCTTGGCGTAAGCGATCACCCTCGCCCCGCGATCGGGATCGTAGTCGCCGTGAGCCGGCGCCGAGCCGAGCACGTCGGTGCCGTAGAGCGCGTCGTAGAGCGACCCCCAGCGCGCGTTCGCCGCGTTGAGCGCGTACCGCGCATTGGTGATGGGGACCACGAGCTGGGGCCCCGCGACGCGGGCGATCTCGGGATCGGTCGGACCGGGATCGACCTCGAAGTCCGTCCCCTCGGGAACGAGGTAGCCGATTTCGGAGAGAAAGGCCTCGTACTCGGGCTGGCTTCGCGGGGCCGTCCCGCGACCGCGATGCCAATCGTCGATGCGCGCCTGCAGCGTCTCGCGGACCTCGAGAAGTCGGCGGTTCACCGGCGTCAGATCACGGACGATATCGGCAAAGCCGTCCCAGAACGCTTCCGCCGCGACCGCGAGACCGGGGAGCACCTCCCGATCGACGAACTCGGCAAACTCCCGAGAGACCCGCAGACCGGCCCGTTCGACCCGCTCACTCATACCGTTCACCCCTTACGTGATACTGCGTCACCTCGGTCGGCTGGCGCCGCCGCCACGGCGGTAACGGCAGCGCGCCGAGCAGTATCTCACCTCGTCCCAGACGCCCGCCCATTTCCGGCGCCAGGCGAACGGACGCCCGCACGACACGCAGACCTTCGTGGGCAGTTCATCCTTTCGCATCACGGCTATTCGTCGACCGTGACCTCCGACCCCTCCTCGTCAACCGGAACGCCGTCGGCCGGCTCGTTGCCCCGGAACACCAGGAAGACGACGAGCAGGACCAGCAGGACGCCGGCCCAGATCACGGTTGCGCCCATGCCGAGGAGCGGTGCCTTGTGCTTCTCCTTCTGCTTCTCAGGATCGGTTTGCGGTGCAGACATTCCTGGTCTCCCCCTACGCAACGTGCGCGCAGTTGTTGAAGTGCGATTTCACCAAACCTAACCTGCGCGGACCGTGTTTGTAGCCCAGCAAGAGGCGGCGATGAAAGACCTGGGGCCTCAAGCGGTCTATCTTTCCGATTACCGGTCCTTCCCGTTCGACGTCGAGGAGGTACGCCTGCACTTCCGGCTGGCGCCTCGGGCGACCCGTGTTGTCTCGCGCATCGTGTTCCGTCCGAAGCCGGATGCACCGCCGTCTGCCGGTCTCGCGCTCGATGCGGCCGACTTCACGCCCGTCTGGGCGGCGGTCAACGGCGAACGCCTGCCCGACGAGGTCCTGACCCCGAGCGGCATCCCGGTCGTCGTCCCGCGCAACCTGCTCGGCGACGGGCCTTTCGTGTGGGAGGCGGAAGTGGAACTCGATCCCGCCGCGAACACGCGTCTCGAGGGGCTCTATCTCTCGAACGGGATCTTCTGCACGCAGTGCGAGGCCGAGGGCTTCCGCCGGATCACGTATTACCCCGACCGACCCGACGTCACCGCCCCGTTCCACGTCCGGATCGAGAGCGAGCTGCCGGTGAAACTCTCCAATGGGAATCCCGTGGCGAGCGGAGAGGGGTGGGCCGAATGGAACGATCCGCACCCGAAACCCGCCTACCTCTTCGCTCTGGTCGCCGGGGATCTCGTCGCCCGGAGTGCCACCTTCGCGACGGCTTCGGGCCGCCCCGTCGATCTCAACATCTGGGTCAGGCCAGGTCCCGACAGGGAACGCGCGTCCTACGCCCTCGACGCGCTTCAGCGCGCCATGCGCTGGGACGAGGAGATCTACGGCCTCGAATACGACCTCGACGTCTACAACATTGTCGCCGTCGACGACTTCAACATGGGCGCGATGGAGAACAAGGGGCTGAACATCTTCAACAGCCGCTACGTCCTCGTCGCCCCGGAGACCGCGACCGACCGCGACTTCGAACTGGTCGAGGGGATCGTCGCGCACGAGTATTTCCACAACTGGACCGGGAACCGCGTCACCTGCCGCGACTGGTTCCAGTTGGCGCTGAAGGAGGGGTTGACGGTCTTTCGCGAGCAGCAGTTCTCGGGCGAGTCGCGCAGCCGGCCCGTGCGCCGGATCGAGGAGGTCGTGATGCTGCGGGCGCGCCAGTTCCGCGAGGACAACGGCCCCCTCGCGCACCCGGTCAGGCCGGAAAGCTACATTGAGATCAACAACTTCTACACCGCAACGGTCTACGAGAAAGGGGCCGAGCTGATCGGCATCCTCGCCCGACTGGTCGGTCGGGAAGCGTTTCTCGAGGCGGTACGCCTCTACCTTGCGCGCTACGACGGCCGCGCCGCGACCATCGAGGACTGGCTCGAGACGTTCGAGGACGCCACCGGCAGGGATCTCGCGCAATTCCGGCTCTGGTACACGCAGGCCGGGACGCCGCGCCTGATCGTCCGCGACGAGTGGAAGTACGGCACCTATCACCTCCATATGCGGCAGGAGACGCCGCCGACCCCAGGTCAGCCGCAAAAGCTGCCGCTTCTGATTCCGGTCGCGATCGGCCTTCTCTACCCCGACGGGACCGAGGCGCTTGGAACGACGATGCTCGAGCTTTCGCGCCCCGAGCAGACCTTCACGTTCCGGGGTCTGCGCGAACGGCCGATCCTGTCTTTGCTCCGCGACTTCTCGGCACCGGTGCTGCTGCGGCGGGACTCGACGACGGCGGAGCGGGCGTTCCGCTTCACCCACGACACGGACCCCTATGCCCGGTGGGACGCGGGCCGGATGTTCGCCAAGAACGTCCTGATAGACATGATCGTGCACGACGCGCAGCCGGGGCCGGAGTACCCCGAGGCGGTGCGCGCCATGGTGATCGACGAGACGCTCGACCCCTCATACCGGGCGCTGCTGCTCCGGCTCCCCGCCGAGGACGACATCGCGCAGGCGCTGTTCGACAGCGGCGTCACGCCCGACCCCACGCGGATCTACACCCTTCGGCGGCACCTGAACCGATCGCTCGGCCTGAAGCTGAAAGCGGAACTCTGCGACGTGTTCGAGCGGATGCAGGTTCCGGGCCCCTACACGCCCGACGCACACGCCGCCGGCCGCCGCGCCCTGCGCCTTGAGACCCTGGCGCTTCTGTCGTGGTCCGACGAGGGCGTGCGTGCGGCGGACCTGTTCCGCGCGGCCGGGAACATGACGGAACAGTTCGGCGCGATCACCACGCTGATGCAGATCGGACGCGGGGAACAAGAACTCGCCGAATTCTACGGGCAGTGGCGCCATGACCGGCTGGTCATCGACAAGTGGTTCTCGATGCAGGCTCGGCATGCGCCGCCCCGCATGGCGGTTCAGACGGTCGAACGACTGACGCGACACCCCGACTTCGACGTCTCGAACCTGAACCGGTTTCGCGCCCTTTTCGGCGCCTTCGCGGCGAACTCGGCCGGCTTCCACAACCCAACGGGACACGGCTACGAACTCATGGCCGAATGGTTGCTGCGGGTCGACGCGTTCAACCCCCAGACGGCAGCACGGATGCTGACCGCCTTCGAGACGTGGCGGCGATACGATGCGCGCAGGCAGACGCAGATGACGGCCGCGCTGCGGAAGTTCCTCGTGCGCGACGGCATCAGTCGCGACACGTACGAGATGGTCACGCGTATGCTCGGCGGCTGAATTGCCGCGGCGCGGAACGCTTCGAACACTGCGTCGTTTCACCGGCAACGTCGAACGAACGGAGGAAGCACGATGCCCAGCATCTCGGAAGCCAAGATCGCGATCCTTTCCACCAACGGCTTCGAGCAGTCCGAGCTCGAGGTACCCCTGGCCCGACTGCGGGAGCACGGCGCCGAAGTGCACGTCGTGACCCCGGACGGCGAGGCCATTCGTGGATGGGACGCCACCGACTGGGGCCGCGAGGTGGGCGCCGATCGTCCGCTGTCCGCGGTCCGCGTCGACGATTACGATGCACTCGTCCTGCCGGGCGGCCAGATCAATCCGGACATCCTGCGGACGATCCCCGAAGCGGTGGCGCTCGTTCGTGACTTCGTCGCAGGCAACAGGATCGTCGCGGCGATCTGCCATGGGCCGTGGATGCTGATCGAGGCGGGCGTGGTTCGCGATCGGGAGATGACGTCCTACCACTCGATCCGGACCGACATGGAGAATGCCGGCGCGCGTTGGGTCGATGCTGAAGTCGCGACCTCGAACGGCATCATCACCAGCCGCAAGCCCGACGATCTCGAGGCCTTCGTCGCCAAGATCGTCGAGGAGGTCGAGGAGGGCAGGCACCAGCGCGACGCCGCCTGATGCCTGCCGCATCCGACGAAAATGCCCGGGCCACGGCCCGGGCGTTTTTGTGCCGAACCGTGCGGCATGCGTGGTGCCTTGCGGAGAACTCGTGCAATGTTACGTGGGTGACGTACAAACTTGGTGTGTCTCGGGCATGCGCGATCGCTTAGATCCCCTCATTGCCGAACGGGCCCCATGGCTCTTTGCCGACCACGTCTATTCCGGTCCGGCGCGGCGGATCCTCGATCGTCTTCTCGGCTACAACCGGACCCTCGCGCTGGCGGAGCACTTCCGCGACCTGCCGACGTCGGAGATCATGCGCGAGATGGGAACGATGCTCGCGCGCGACGTGCAGGCATCGGGGCTCGAGCGTATCCCGCGGAACGGTCCGGCGCTCGTCGTGGCGAACCATCCGACGGGGATCGCGGACGGGATCGTCCTGCACCACCTCCTCGCACCGTTGCGACCGGATCTGTTCTTCTACGCCAACTCCGACATCCTTCGGATTCTGCCGCAGATGGACACCATGATCGCTCCGGTGGAGTGGCGGGAGGAGAAACGCAGCCGCGCCAAGACGCGCGAGACCATGGAGTACACCCGAAACGCCATCGAGGCCGGGCGGCTCGGCGTCATCTTTCCGGCCGGGCGGCTCGCCAAGCGGCGCGGGCTGCGTCTGTTCGAACGGCCGTGGCTGACTTCGGCGGCGATGATCGCGCGCAAGTTCGACCTGCCGGTGATCCCGCTCAACATCCGGGCGCGGAACTCGATCCTGTTCTACCTGTTCGATCGGCTGCACCCGACGCTGCGGGACATCACCCTCTTCCACGAGACGTTGAACAAGGATCGCCAGCCCTATCGCATCAAGGTCGGGCCGCCGATCCCCGCCGAAGTGCTGCCATCGCGTTCGGAAGACGGGATCGAGGCTTTGCGCGCGGCGACCCTTCGTCTTGGCGGCCGCTATGCGCCGACCGTCTCCCTCGTCGACTCTTCGCGCCGACCCGCCTTCGTCCGGCGGCGGGGAAGGCTCACCGCGTCCTGACTGGGCAGGCTCAGGCTGAGCAATAGGGTTGCTGGCGCGTCCAGGCCGCCATTTCGTCGCGCTTCTCGGACTTGGTGAACGGACCCCAGTCCGCGGCGATCCCGCCTTGCCCGCCGGCACCCACGACGCCGTCGCGCGTCACCGTTTCCGACATGATGCGAATGGCGCAGGCGAGATTGGCCCCGCCATCCTTCAGCGCCGCGGTGTTCTGCGCCTGGCAGCCGTAGGCGCGCGCGGTTCCCGGGGCGATCTGCAGAAGGCCGATCCAGCGTCCACCACCGCCGGCCGCATCGGGGCGCCACGTGCTCTCGTGCTTGGCGAGCGCCGAGAGGAGGCCCGTCCAGAACAACCGGCGCTCTTCGACCGTTGCGGTCTCGTAGCCCGGGCAGAACGCCTCGATGTCCGCCGGCACGATCTGCGGCAGGGCGGCACCGTGGCTCTGCAGCGCGACGAGCGAGGCCTCCGTCCATTCCTGCGCCTCGGGGTGATGGTCCCAGCGCATCACCACGGGCTCCTTCGTCGAGATCGAGGCATCGGTACAACCGACCGACAGCGTGAGAGCGAGAATGGCGACGACGGAACGCAGCATGACAACCACATGATCAAAAGAGGATGCCTTCGGTGGTAGGCCGGTCCGTCATCCCGGGGCAAGTGCTGCACTGCAGCATACCGGAATACCGGCGAGGTTTCGCCGATCGCCGGCGTTCTTGCCCGACCCCGCGCCTTGCACTAGGCAGACGGCGTTCGACCCGGGGAGAGTCATGCTGGACCTTGCCTATACAGAGCCCGCGCCGGCCGTCGTCGCCGGGGCGACCGAGGACTGGGAGCTCGTCATCGGGCTCGAGGTGCACGCCCAGATCGCCAGCCGCGCCAAGCTCTTCTCCGGCGCCTCGACCGAGTTCGGGTCCGAGCCGAACTCGAACGTGGGCTTCGTCGATGCCGCGATGCCGGGGATGCTGCCCGTGGTCAACGAGCACTGCATCGCGCAGGCGGTGCGGACGGGGCTCGGCCTGAGGGCGCGGATCAACCTGAACTCGGCCTTCGACCGCAAGAACTACTTCTATCCCGACCTGCCGCAGGGCTACCAGATCAGCCAGCTCTACCACCCGCTCGTCGGCGAGGGCGAGGTGCTGGTCGACATGGGGCCGGGGGTGGCGCGGCGGGTTCGGATCGAGCGCATCCATGTCGAGCAGGACGCGGGCAAGTCGGTCCACGACATGGATCCGGCGCTGTCGTTCGTCGACCTCAACCGCACGGGCGTCGGCCTGATGGAGATCGTCAGCCGTCCCGACATCCGCGGACCCGAGGAGGCCGCGGCCTACGTGGCGAAGCTGCGGCAGATCATGCGCTACCTCGGCACCTGCGACGGCAACATGCAATCGGGAAACCTGCGCTCCGACGTCAACGTCAGCGTCTGCCGGCCCGGCGACTACGAGCGCTACCGCGAGACGGGGGACCACACGGTCCTCGGCACCCGCTGCGAGATCAAGAACATGAACTCGATGCGCTTCATCCAGGCGGCGATCGAGTACGAGGCGCGCCGCCAGATCGCCATCCTCGAGGACGGCGGCGAGGTGGAGCAGGAGACGCGGCTCTACGATCCCGACCGGGGCGAGACGCGGCCGATGCGGTCGAAGGAGGAGGCGCACGACTACCGCTACTTCCCGGACCCCGATCTCCTGCCGCTCGAACTCGAACAGGCTTGGGTGGACGGGATCGGCGCGACGCTGCCGGAACTGCCGGACGCGAAGAAGGCACGCTTCGTCGCCGAGTACGGCATCACCGAGTACGACGCGGGCGTGCTGACGGCCGAGACGGAGAACGCGACCTTCTACGAGCAGGTCGCGCGCGGGCGGGACGGCAAGCAGGCGGCGAACTGGGTCATCAACGAGGTCTTCGGCCGCATCAACAAGGAGGGGCACGCGATCGTCGCGAGCCCGGTCTCGACCGACCAGCTCGGCGCCATCCTCGACCTGATCCAGAGGGGCGACATCTCGGGCAAGATCGCCAAGGACCTCTTCGACATCGTCTACACCGAGGGGGGCGACCCGGCCGAGATCGTCGAGGCGCGCGGCATGCGTCAGGTCACCGACACCGCCGCCATCGAGGCGGAGGTCGACCGCGTCATCGCCGAGAACCCCGCGCAGGTCGAGAAGGCCAAGGTGAACCCCAAGCTCGCGGGATGGTTCGTCGGCCAGGTGATGAAGGCCACCGGCGGCAGGGCCAACCCCCAGGCGGTGAACGAGATCGTCGCGCGGAAGCTCGCCGCCGGGTGAGCCGCGTGGACATGGACGCTCCGCGCGATAATGTTCCGGCGCGAAGTCAGGAGGCGGGCGCGATGTCAGGGTGGGAATACAGGGTCGTTCCGGCCCCGCGGACGCCGATCAAGGCGCGCGGCGTGAAGGGCGACGAGGCGCGCTTCGCCTTCACCCTCGAAGAGGCGCTCAACGCGCCGGCGAGCGACGGCTGGGAGTACGTGCGGTCCGAGACGCTGCCTTGCGAACACCGCGGCTGGTTCAGCCGCCGAACCGAGGAGCGGACCGTCCTCATCTTCCGGCGGGGCCGAGACGGCGTACACGAGGCCGCCGCGGAAACGCTCCGCCATGCCGCCGAGCCCCGGCTCGCCGCCGATCGCGGCGCGCGGCGGCCGGCCGGACTGGCGGAACTCCGGCCGGCGCCGACGCTCACCCGGGGCGACGATCCGCGCTAGGGGCCGACGTCCAGCGACAGTGCGTGGATCCGCTCGATGAGGCCGGGTCCCAGCGCCGCGTGGATGGCCCGGTGCCGCTGGACCCGCCCCATGTCCGCGAAGGCATCGCCCGCGATCACCACGTGGAAATGCGTCTCGCCGCCCTCGCGCCAGCCCGCGTGTCCGCGATGCCGCTCGCTCTGATCCTCCACGGCGAGATCGCGCGGAGCGAACGCCTCGCGCAGGCGCGTCTCGATCTCGTCTGCAACCGCCATGAACTTCCCTCTTCCCCTCACGGGCGAGAACTTTAGACTTCCGGGTCCGAGTCTGGAAGGCAGGTGGCATGACCAAGAACGACCCGTTCGGTTTCGATCTTCGCGTCTCCGCAGACAAGAAGAAGAAGCAGCGCGGACGTCGTGGCATGTCCGGTGCGTTCGAGACGTCGCAACGGGTCTGCGACCATCCCGATTGCGCGGAGCCCGGGCAGTATCGGGCCCCGAAATCGCCCGACCATCTCGAGGAGTTCTACTGGTTCTGCCGCGATCACGTCCGCGAGTACAATCTGAAATGGAACTTCTTCCACGGCCAGACCGAGGAGGAGTTCCTCGAGATGGTCGACAAGGATCGCGTCTGGGGGCGTGCGACCAAGCCTTTCGCCAAGCGCGACGAGCAGCGCGCGTGGTCGCGTCTCGGCGTCGACGACCCGCACCAGATCCTCGGCGACAACGCCACCCAGAACCCCGGACGCGGCACCGCGCAGAACCGTCGGCTGCCGCCGACCGAGCGGCGCGCGCTCGAGATCCTCGAGGCGCACGATCACTGGACCAAGACCGAGATTCGCAAGCAGTACCGCTCGCTCGTGAAGGACCTCCACCCGGACATGAACGGCGGCGGTCGTGCCGACGAGGACCGCCTGCAGGAAGTTCTCTGGGCCTGGGACCAGATCAAGGACAGCCGCAACTTCCAGTAGGGCCGGGCCGGGGGGAAGGTTCCGCCCTAGCCCGTCGTAGGTTGCGCCCCGGCGGCCGGCGCGAAGGTCAGGCTGACACCGTTGATGCAGTGGCGCTTGCCGGTCGGCGCCGGGCCGTCGTTGAAGATGTGGCCGAGATGGCTGCCGCAGCGATCGCAATGCACCTCGGTGCGGACCATGAACAGCGATCGGTCGGGCTTCGTCGCGACCGCATCGTCGAGCGGCGCCCAGAACGACGGCCAGCCGGTGCCCGAGTCGAACTTCGTCTCGCTGGAATACAGCGCCTGGTCGCAGCCCCGGCACAGGTAGGTCCCGGGCCGCTTTTCGTCGTTCAGGGGGCTCGTGTAGGCACGCTCGGTCCCCTCCTCGCGCATCACGCGATATTCGACGTCGCTCAGCATCGCGCGCCACTCCTCCTCGGTGCGCGTCACCTCGAACTCGCCCTGAGCGGCGATGACGGGCCGCAAGGCCGGAACCGCTGCCAGCGCCGATCCGGCAAAGGCGGTCAGGATCAGATCGCGTCGCTTCATGCTACCTCCTCGGTCGTTTGCACGCCCCGGGACTCGGACCGCGCTATCTTCAAAGATATGCATGGACGGCGGTCGCGGTGGGAGGAGCCTGTCGCGAACGTGAACGCCAGGAGAGCGCGGTCTACCGCGGGCCCGGCCTCGAACGAAGTCGTGCGCGCCGGCGACAGGGGCGGTTCACCTTGTGGCCCCGAGCGTTATTTGGCACAGGGAGCGACGGCGACGAAGGGCGATTGAGCATGGCAGACGGCGCGATGGACAAGGCGATACGGCCCACCGAGGAACTCTCGGTCCGTGAGACCTTCGGCATCGATTCCGACATGAAGGTCAAGGGGTTCGCCGATCGCGGCGAGCGCGTGCCCGAGATCGACGCGACCTACAAGTTCGACCCGGACACGACGCTCGCGATCCTGGCGGGTTTCTCGCACAACCGCCGCGTCATGATCCAGGGCTACCACGGGACCGGCAAGTCGACGCACATCGAGCAGGTGGCGGCGCGGCTCAACTGGCCGTGCGTGCGCGTCAACCTCGACAGCCACATCAGCCGCATCGACCTGATCGGCAAGGACGCGATCAAGCTGCGGGACGGCCGCCAGGTGACCGAGTTCCAGGAGGGGATCCTGCCCTGGGCGCTGCGCAACCCGGCCGCCATCGTCTTCGACGAATACGACGCGGGCCGCGCAGACGTGATGTTTGTGATCCAGCGGGTGCTCGAGACCGACGGCAAGCTGACGCTGCTGGACCAGAACGAGGTCATCACGCCGCATCCGTCGTTCCGCCTGTTCGCGACGGCGAACACGGTCGGGCTCGGCGACACCACGGGCCTCTATCACGGGACCCAGCAGATCAACCAGGGGCAGATGGACCGCTGGTCCCTGGTCGCGACGCTCAACTATCTAAGCCACGATGCCGAGGCGGCGATCGTCCTCTCCAAGTGCCCGCACTACAACACCGCCTCGGGTCGCAAGACGGTGGACCGGATGGTGACGGTGGCCGACCTGACGCGGACGGCGTTCATGGCGGGCGATCTGTCGACGGTGATGAGCCCGCGCACGGTGATCGCCTGGGCCCAGAACGCCGAGATCTTCCGCAATATCGGCTACGCGTTCCGCCTGACGTTCCTCAACAAGTGCGACGAACTCGAGCGGCAGACGGTGGCCG
>CAYMRW010000006.1:0-22501 GCA_964392825.1 uncultured Rhodobacterales bacterium | reverse complement strand
GGAGGACGAGGCGGCGCGCGCCGAGGCGCGAGACGGCGTCGAGGCCGCGAAGCGCCGTCTCGGCGAGCGCGGGCCGGTCTGGTGGGACGACGGCGCCCCGGACGAGACGGGTCGGGCGCCCTGGACGACGGGCTACGCCGCCTGGTGGCGGGCGCTGCCGGCGGAGGATCGCGACCGGGGGACGGCGCCCCGCGACTGACCGACCCGCTCCGCCCGGAGCCGACCGTTCATTCGCGGGCGCGCAGCACGCGGGCCGGACGTGCGGCGAGCGGACCCCAGGCGAACGCCAGACCTGCCAAGAGCGTCGCCGCGATGCCGCCCGCGACGATCAGGCCGGCCGACCCCGCGGCGAAACGGAACTCCGTCTCCATCACGAAGCGGCTGACGGCCCATCCGCCGATGCCGCCCGCGACGACGGCCACGAGACCGGCCGCCGCCCCCGTCAGGGCCGAGCGGAGGGCGAAATTCGCGAGGATAGCACCCCGCGTCGCCCCGATCGTCTTCAGCACCGCGGCCTCATAGGTGCGCCCGCGCGCTCCGGCGGCGGCGGCCCCGACAAGGACGATGGCACCCGTGACGAGCGTCGCCGACGCCCCCCACGTCACCGCGGCGGCGATGCCCGCGAGCACCTCGGACACCCGGCCGATGGCGTCGCGGATCGAGATCAGGGTGATGTTGGGATAGGCGCGGCCGAACTCGCGCATGATCCCGGGCTCGGCGGCCTCCTCGGCGTAGATCGTGGCGATGTGCGTGTGCGGCGCGCCGGCGAGCGCGGAGGGGTTCATGGCGAGGATGAAGCCGATGCCCGCGGTCGAGAAGTCGACGGCGCGGAACGACGCGATCTCGGCGGTGATCTCGCGCCCGAGGATGTCGACCGTGACCTTGTCCCCGAGTTCGAGGCCCATTTCCTCGGCCTCGCCCGCGGCGAAGCTCATCAGCGGTGGACCGGCGTAGTCCTCGGGCCACCACTCGCCCGCCGTGACGACGGTGCCGTCGGGCTGTTCGGCGGCGTAGGTGACGCCGCGGTCGCCGCTCAGCACCCAGTGATCGCCCGCCACCTCCTCGGCGGGACGGCCGTTGATTGCGGTGACGAAGCCGCGCAGCATCGGCGCGGTCTCGACCTCGCTGACGCCGGCGTCGGCCTCGAGCCGGTCGATCATGCCGTCGAGCTGGTCGGGCTGGATGTCGACGACGAAGAACGACGGTGCCACGTCGGGCAGGTCGCGGGCGATGGCCTGACGGAGGTTCCAGTCGATCTGACCCACCGCCGCGAGGACCGTGAGCCCGAGGCCGAGGCTCAGGACCACCGACGGCGTCTCCGCCCCCGGGCCGCCGACCGCCCCCATGGCGAGGCGGAGCGGCGTCAGCCCGCGCAGCGCCGCGCTCCGCGCGAGGCGACGGCACAGGCGGCGGATGCCCCAGCCCGCGGCGACGAGCGCGGCGAAGGCCGCCGCGACCCCCGCCGCCGCCCAAAGCGTCAGCCCCGGGATCCCCGAAAGCACCGCTGCCGTCCCGACGAGGGCTGCGAGGAGGCCGCCCGTGACCCAGAGCCAGAGCGCGCGGGGCCGACCCGCTGCGCGGCCGACGTCGCGGTAGAGGGCACCGGCCCGGACCTCCTCCGTCCGCGCGAGGGGCCAGAGCGTGAACAGGGCCGCCGCGAGAACGCCGTACAGCGCCGCCTCGGCAAGCGGCCCCGGATAGACGCCGATGACGGCCGGCAGCGGCAGCCGCGCCTCGATGAGCGGCGCCGCGGCCAGGGGCAATGCCAGGCCGATGGCGAGGCCCAGGGCGAGGCCGGCGAGCGTCAGGAGCGCGATCTGCAGCGCGTAGGCGAGGAAGATCGTGGTGCGCTCGGCCCCCACCGTCTTCAGCGTCGCGATGGTCTCGACCTTTTCGTCAAGATAGGCGCGGACCGCGGCGCTGATGCCGACCCCGCCGACGGCGAGCCCGGCGAGGCCGGTCAGCACCAGGAACGCCGACAGCCGGTCGACGAACTCCGACAGGCCCGCGGCGGCGTTGCGGCGATCGCGCCAGCGGGCGCCGGCGCCCAGCGCCTCCTCGGCCGCGACGCGCGCCCGGTCGAGATCGACGCCGTCGGGCAGCGCCAGACGGTACTCGGTCTCGAAGAGGGTGCCGGGCCCGAGGAGGCCGGCATCGTCGAGATCGCCGGTGCGGACGATCGTGCGCGGGCCGAGCCCGAACCCACCCGTGGCGCTGTCCGGTTCGCGTTCGAGGACCGCGGTCAGGACGAAGTCCTGCGTGCCGAGGCGAAAGGCATCGCCGGGCGCGAGGCCGAGGCGTTCGACGAGGATCCGGTCCATGACACCGCCCGGACGGCCGCCGTCGCCGGCAAGGGCCGCGTCGAGCGGCATCGGCGGGTCGAGCCGGACCGCGCCGACGAGCGGATAGGCGGCGTCGACCGCCTTGACCTGCGTCAGTCCGCGCTCGTCGCCGGCGACGGCCATGGAGCGGAAGTCGACGATCTCGCTGACCCGGCCCTGTTCTTCAAGCCAAGCGCGCTCGTCGGGCTCGGCGAAGCGGTAGACGAACTCGACGGAGGCGTCGCCGCCGAGGATCGCGGCCCCCTCCCGCGCCAGTCCCTGATCGATGCTTTCGCGCACCGTGCCGACCGCGGCGATGGCGGCGACCCCGAGCGCGAGGCAGGCCAGGAACACGCGGAATCCGCCGACCCCGCCGCGCAGCTCACGACGGGCGATACGCCACGCCGAGCCGAGATGACCCGCGCCTGCGCCGGCCTCCTTCACTCCGCCGCCCGCAGCATGGCCTCGTCGATACGCCCGTCGCGAAGCGGCACGATGCGGTCGCAGCGCTCGGCCAGCTCGCGCGCATGGGTCACAAGGATCAGCGTCGCCCCGCGGTCGCGCAGGCCGAAGAGGAGGTCCATGATCGTCGCCCCCGTGGCCTCGTCCAGATTGCCCGTAGGCTCATCGGCGAGCAGGATGTCGGGCCGCGGCGCGGCGGCCCGCGCCAGCGCCACGCGCTGCTGCTCGCCCCCAGAGAGCTGCGCCGGGTAGTGGCCGGCGCGGTCGCCGAGACCGACGGCGGCAAGCTCGGCCTCGGCCCGGTCGAAGGCATCGGGCGCGCCGGCGAGCTCGAGCGGCGTCGCCACGTTCTCGAGCGCCGTCATCGTCGGGATCAGGTGGAAGGACTGGAAGACGACGCCCATATGGTGGCGTCGAAAGCGCGCCAGCGCGTCCTCGCCGAGTGCCGTCAGGTCGTGCCCCAGCGCCCGGACGGTGCCGCCGGTCGCGCGCTCGAGTCCGCCCATGAGCATGAGGAGCGACGACTTGCCCGAACCCGACGGCCCGACCAGACCGACGCTCTCGCCGCGCGCGACCTCGAGCGTGATGCCGTGCAGGATGTCGACGCGCCCGGCATTGCCCATCAGGCTCAGCGACACGTCCTCGACTGACAGGACCGGTTCGGTCATCGCAGGCTCCTTCCGCCGGTGGGCATATGGGGCGCTGCGGCGCGCCAGCAACGTCGCCGCGGCGATCGTGGTCGCCGCGCCGCTGCACGCAGAGACCGTGGTGGCGGCGCTCGGCGACAGCCTGACGCAGGGCTACGGGCTGCCGCGGGAGGAAGGGCTCGTCCCGCAGCTCGAGGCGTGGTTGCGGCAGAACGGCGCGGACGCCCGCGTCATCAATGCCGGCGTCTCGGGCGACACGACGGCGGGCGGCCTTTCCCGGGTCGAGTGGACGCTGACCGACGAGGTCGACGCGATGATCGTCGCGCTTGGCGGCAACGACCTTCTGCGCGGCGTCGATCCGCGGGCGGCGCGCGAGAACCTCGACGGCATCCTGCAGGCCGCGGAGGCACGCGACGTCGAGGTGCTGCTGGTCGAGATCGCCGCACCCGGCAACTACGGACCCGACTACAAGGCCACCTTCGACGCGATCTTCCCCGATCTCGCCGGCGCGTACGACGCGCTGCTCGCGCCGAGCTTCTTCGACGCGATCCGGACCGAGGGCGACCAGATCGGCCTGGCGCGGTACATGCAGCCGGACGGCATCCATCCCAATGCCGACGGCGTCGAGCTGATCGTCGAGGCGCTGGGACCGTCGGTGCTCGAGCTCCTCGAGCGGGCAGAGCGATAGGCGGCCCTCAGCCTGCCTCGCGCCAGTCGAAGAACCCCGGGCCGGCGCGCGCAAGGAGCGCCTCGGCCAGGGCGCGGCCCATCTCGGCGCCGTCCTCGGCCGCACCCTCGACCGCGTCGGCAAAGGCCTCCGACCCGTCCGGACGCAGGATCTCGCCGCGGAGGCGAAGGCGGCCGCCGTCGAGCTCGGCGAGCCCCGCGATCGGCGTCTCGCACGAGCCGTCCAGGCGACGGAGATAGGCGCGTTCGGCGGCAAGCCGCAGTCCCGTCTGCGCATCGTGGATCGGTTCGAGCAGCGCCGCCGCGTTGCTGTCGTCGTCCCGCCGTTCGATGCCGATGGCGCCCTGCGCGACGGCGGGCAGCATCTCGCCCGGTTCGATCGCGGTCCGCGGCACGTCGGCGAGCGCCAGGCGGTTCAGCCCCGCCATGGCGAGAAAGGTCGCCCCCGCCACGCCGTCGGCGAGCTTCTTCAGGCGCGTCTGCACGTTGCCGCGGAACTCCACCACCTTCAGGTCGGGCCGGCGGTGGAGAAGCTGCGCCCGGCGGCGCAGCGACGAGGTGCCGACGGTGGCGCCGTCGCGCAGCTCGCGCAGCCAGCCGCGACCGGGCGAGACGAAGGCGTCGCGCACATCCTCGCGCGGCAGGCAGATGTCGAGGGTCAGGCCGGGCGGCTGGTCGACCGGCATGTCCTTCATCGAGTGCACGGCGATGTCGATCTCGGACGCCAGCAGCGCCTCCTCGATCTCCTTGGTGAAGAGGCCCTTGCCGCCGATCTCCTTCAGCGGCCGGTCGATGATGCGGTCGCCGGTGGTCTTGATGGTGACGATCTCGAACGCCTCGAAGGGCAGATCATGCGCCATGGCCAGACGCTCGCGCGTCTCGTTGGCCTGCGCGAGCGCAAGCGGCGAGCCGCGGGTGCCGATGCGGAACGGACGAAGGGGGTCGGGCAGCCTCATGCGCCCTCCCTAGCGGGGGCAGGGCAGAGCGGCAACTTGACTTCACCGCGGCTCCGGGGGACGACCCGGGCCGATGACCAAGCCGATCCTCCGCGCCCTCGCCGGCGACGCCCTGAACCCGCCGCCCGTCTGGATGATGCGCCAGGCCGGCCGCTACCTGCCCGAGTACCGGGCCACCCGCGCCAAGGCCGGCGACTTCCTGTCGCTCTGCTACACGCCCGAACTCGCGGCCGAGGTGACGCTGCAGCCGATCCGCCGCTACGGGTTCGACGCCGCCATCCTGTTCGCCGACATTCTGCTGGTGCCGCACGCGCTCGGTGCCGATCTGCGCTTCGTCGAAGGCGAGGGACCGCGCCTCTCGACGGTGACTTCGGCCGAGGACCTGGCGCAGCTCCGGCCCGTGGACGAGATCGACGCGACGCTGGCGCCGATTTGCGAGACCTTGCGCATCCTGCGCCGGGAACTCGGGGCCGAGACCACGCTGATCGGCTTCGCCGGCGCCCCGTGGACGGTCGCGACGTACATGATCGCGGGCCGCGGCACGCCCGATCAGGGGCCTGCACATGCGCTGAGAGAGGGTGCGCCCGAGGTCTTCGAGGGGGTCATGGAGCGCCTCGTCGACGCCACGATCGCCTATCTCTCTGCGCAGGCCGAAGCCGGGGCCGAGGTGCTGATGCTCTTCGATTCCTGGGCCGGGTCACTCAAGGGCGAGGCGTTCGACGCGCATGCCATCGAACCCGCCCGACGCATCTTCATGGCGCTGAAGGAGCGGCACCCGGACGTGCCGCTCATCGCCTTCCCGCGCGAGGCGGGGGATCGCTACGAGGGGTTCGCCGCCGCGACCGGGGCCGATGCCGTGGCCCTCGACACGTCGGTCGATGCCGGATGGGCGGCCGAGCGCGTACAGCGGTCCGGACCGACCTGCGTTCAGGGGAACCTCGATCCGGCACTGCTGGTGCACGGCGGCGCGCGCCTCGTCACCGAGACGCGCCGTGTGGTCGAGGCATTCGCCGGCGGCCCGCACATCTTCAACCTCGGCCACGGGATCACGCCCGACGCCGATCCCGCCAATGTCGCGCGGATGATCGAGGCGGTCCGGGGCTAAGCCTTCGCTGCGCCGTCGCGCGACCGCCGCGCCCCGTGGAACCGCAGCGCCACGAGCGCACCACCAAGCAGCGCGAGCGTTCCGGGGATCGGCACCGGCGCGGGCTGCGGCGTCGTTACCGTCGGACTGCCGGGGTTCCGGGGCGATGGCTTTTCCCCCGGCCGATCGCCCCCCCATCCTTCCACGGGGCGCGCCGGCGCGGTTCCGCGCTCCCCCGGCCCGTATCCCGCGGGTATCACGGGGGGAGCGAACTGAGAGGTGGCGGCCAACGGAGCGAAGATCGCTCGGGGCACGCGCGGCGCCTGCCGCCGCGACGATCCGCCGGACCCGAGCGGCCCCTCGAAGAAGATCGGCGTCCGGCGCGTGTCGCGTCTCGATGCCCCGAATCGCGGGCCCGGCGTCGCAGACGCCATCGTCGGGATCTGCGCGCCCGCCGCATAGAGCGCCGGCAGCGCGCCAGCATCGGCCCCGTCGTCGTCCGGTACAAGGGGATCCGCTGCCTCGAGGAGGTCGACCCAGGCGAGGGACGCCAGCTCGAGCAAGTCTTCGACGCCAAGATCGGCCTCGAGGTCGGTCGGCGAGACGGGGAGCGTCCCGCAGGTCTCTCCGAGCCTGTCGAGATAGACGGCATACTCGCCCGCCTCGAGCTCGCGGCCGAGAACGTCGCGCGACAGCTCCCCGGGCGTCAGCGTGCGCATGCAAGGCTGCGGAATGCAGAAGGCGGCGCTGCGCAGGTCGCCCTTTCCGTCGGGAAAGGGATCGTCCCAACCGCCGGCGTCCACGCAGCCGCCGCCGAGCGCGTCCCACATCCAGTGCGCCCCGGCATCGCTCAGAGGATGCGGCGCCGCCTCCCCGGTCGCCCGAAACCCGTAGAGCAACACCTCGAGCGGCGCGTCGGCGGCCGGACGCGACGACGTCACGACGCGGTCAGGCCCTTGGACGAGGGACGCGGCGGCGGGCGTGCCGCAAAGCAGCGCAAAACACAGAACTCGGTACATGACACAAAACCCGCACACACGAGGGCTACAGCGAACGTGATACCGAGAACACAACCAGAATACGAGGAAAAGGCCGGGAACTGGTAAATGCCGGCCTCGCGGGGGGCCTTCTCTTGCGGGTCGCGATCCCGTAGAGGCGGGCGCGATGACGACGAACCCGCCCGACCTCAGGCCCGACCGGGCCCGGCCCCGGATCGACCCCGTCCCGCGGGCGGGGCGTCCCACGGTCGGCATGGTCAGCCTCGGCTGCCCCAAGGCGCTGGTCGACAGCGAGCGGATCCTCTCGCGCCTGCGGGCCGAAGGCTATGCGCTGTCGCCCGACTACGCGGGGGCCGATGCGGTCATCGTCAACACGTGCGGATTTCTCGACAGCGCCAAGGCCGAGAGCCTCGAGGCGATCGGCGAGGCGCTGGCGGAGAACGGGCGCGTCATCGTCACGGGATGCCTGGGCGCGGATGCGGCGTACGTCACCGGGGCGCATCCGCAGGTTCTCGCGGTGACCGGACCGCACCAGTACGAGGCCGTGCTCGATGCCGTCCACGAGGCCGTGCCCCCGGCCCCCGATCCCTTCGTCGACTTGCTCCCCGCGGCGTCGGTCCGCCTGACCCCGAGGCACTTCTGTTATCTCAAGATTTCAGAAGGCTGCAATCACAAGTGCAGGTTCTGCATCATTCCCGACATGCGCGGCCGGCTGGTTTCCCGTCCGGCCCACGCCGTCCTGCGCGAGGCGGAGGGCCTCGTCGCGTCGGGCGTGCGGGAGTTGCTGGTGATCAGCCAGGACACTTCCGCCTACGGGGTGGACCGGCGGCACGATCGTCATCCCTGGAAGGGTGGCGAGGTTCGGAGCCACATCACCGACCTCGCGCGCGAACTCGGCCGGCTCGGCGCCTGGGTCCGGCTGCATTACGTCTACCCGTATCCGCACATTCGCGATCTTATCCCGCTGATGGCGGAGGGTTCGATCCTGCCGTACCTCGACGTGCCGTTCCAGCATGCGCATCCCGACACGCTTCGGCGGATGGCCCGGCCGGCCGCGGCGGCGCGAACCCTGGACGAGATCGCGGCGTGGCGCGCCATCTGCCCCGATCTTGCCATCCGCTCGACCTTCATCGTCGGCTATCCGGGCGAGACCGAGGAGGAGTTCCAGACGCTGCTCGACTGGCTGGAGGCGGCCGAACTCGATCGCGTCGGCTGCTTCCGCTACGAGAACGTCGCGGGCGCCCGCTCGAACCGCCTGCCCGACCACGTCCCCGATGACGTGAAGGAGGATCGCTGGCATCGCTTCATGGAGGCGGCGCAGACGATCAGCGCCCGCAAGCTCGCGTCGCGGATCGGCCGAACCGAGGAAGTGATCGTCGATCTCGTGGAAGCGGATCAGGCCGTGTGCCGCAGCCGCCGCGACGCCCCGGAGATCGACGGCAACGTCTTCGTCGAGAGCGGCCACGAGGGCCTCGCGGCCGGCGACGTGATCAACGTCGTGATCGAGGATGCGGGCGCGTACGACCTCTGGGCGCGCGTGGTCTAGCCGGCGTTCTCGAGTTCCTTCAACGCGTCGTAGTTCATGCACCATGCCGGAAGGTCGCCGCCATGCGCGAGCAGGTGACGGCAGCCGGCGGCGTCGCGACACCAGGTGCAGCGGTCGACCAGCGCCTCCATGTCGTCGGGCGACAGCCGCTTGTCACGCGCCAGCGCCGCCAGGTCGACCGAGGCGCGTTCCGCCATGCGCGCGAAGAGCTGGAAATGCGTGATGCGGGTGTCGGCCGGCTGCGTCATGATCGGGTTCCTTTCGCAATTCAGGGTGACGCAAGGTCCAACCGCGTACCTTGATTTGTGTCAAGCGTGCGTGCCGGTGTACGTTTCGCTAATGAATCTCGTCGAAATCCGCGTTTCCTGTCCCGACTTGGCGGTCGCAGACGCAATCGGTGCCGCGGCGGTTGAAGCGCGCGTTGCCGCCTGCGCGCACGTGACGCCTCTGCGCAGCATCTATCGCTGGGAGGGCCGCGTGGAGCGCGCCGAGGAGTACGCGGTCTCGCTCAAGACGCGGGAGGATCTGGCGGACCGCGTGGCCGCCCTGATCCGGGATCGGCATCCGTACGACCTGCCCACAATCATGATCCATCCCTGCCGCAGCGACGAGCCCACGGCGAAATGGATCGCCGCCGAGACGACCTAGCCGCGTGCCAGCCGCTCGAGCTGCGCCTTGTTGCGGCAGTAGTCGGGCGCGTGGTCGGCTCCGTCGGGGTGGCCTTCGACCCATTCGGCGCAGGCGCCGGGCTGGGTACAGCCGGTGCACCGGAACACCGCGCCGCGATAGTCGTCGGGGCCGAGCCGGCCCGTCATGGAAAGGTGGGCGAGGTCGACGCCCACCGTGTCCGCCATCCGCTCCATCAGCGCGGCATGGCGGTCGAACTTGGAAAAGATGCTCATCCTGCCAACTCCCCGTGGGCCGTTGGACAGAGCGTCGAGGAGAATCGGCCCGGGCTTCCCTGATCCAGATCAAGGCCACCGAAGATCGGGCGGGACGATCCGCCCGGGATCTCCTTGTTCCCTGACCGAGGCCCGGTCCCTCAACGCCCCACGGCCCGTCGCACGACGGCGATGCGGTCGGCGTTGGGCGGGTGCGTGCCGAGGAACCGGTTCCCGGGGTCCGGGATGCGCGTGAAGTACGCCGCACCGCGAACGGCGTCGTAGCCCGCGCGGCTGGCGATCCGTGCGCCCAGGTAGTCCGCCTCGAGCTCGAACCCCTTGGCGTAGGAGCGCACGCCGATCTGGCCGCCGAACTCCTGCGCCGAGCGGACGCTCTCGGGGTCGAGCCCGCTCGCCTGCGCGACGGCGCCCGCGAAGATCGCCCCGGCGGCCGCGGCCTGCCGGCCCCGCGCGATGTGACCGGCGATGTGATGGGCGCTTTCGTGGCCGAGGATGAAGGCGAGCTCGTCCTGGTTCCGGGCATCGGCGATGAGGGCGAGATTGAACCCGACGACAGGGCGCCCGGATCGGTCGAGCGTCTGGAACGCGTTGGGAGGGCGACCCCTCCGGTCGTCGATGACGATGAGGAAGTCGCAGTTGGCGCCCCGCGTCTGCTCGCGGCAAACGCGCTCGGCCACCGGTTCGACACGCTGCACGACCGAGACGAAGTTCCGTGCGGCGAGACCCGGCGCCAGACGTCCAGGCGCCCCGGACGCGGCGGTCGGCGGCTGCGGCGCCGTCGTCGTCGTGACGGTGCATCCGGCAAGCCAGAGAACGAGACAGATCAGCGCCAGCCGCATGGTGGATCCCCTTTCCGGACACATACTTGAACTGCGCCTCGCGACCGTCCAGAGGCGCCGCGTCGGCCACCGGGCTTGTTTCGACAAGCCGCGAGGCGCAATTTGGCCCCATGTTCACCATCGAGCACGACTTCGACGCGACCGTCATCACACTGATCGACGATCCCGCCAGCCACCGGCAGGAGGACGTCACGATCAACGTCTTCGAAGATTGCGTGACCCTTCAGCAACTCGATCCGAGGACGGACCGGGTCGTCAGCGTGACGCTGTCGACGTCGCAGGTCCGTGACCTGTTCGCCGCGATGGACCTCCCCGAAGGAGCCTACCGCATCAAGCGGAACTAGCGCGAAAGCTCGTCGAGCGCCCGATCGATGTCCTGTCCGAGATCGCGTGTCCGGCCCTGCGTGTCGAACGGGTCCGGCGCCGGGCGAAACGTCGGTCGCACGCTCCGCCGCATCTGCGCGCCCATGATGGCCCGTTCCAGGCGTTCGATGCGCTGCGACTGGGCCGAAAGGCGGTCGAGGATCTCGGCAAGATCGGGCTCGGGCGGGGAAAGCCGGAGTTCGTCGACCGGCTCGGCCACCCGCCGGCACCCGGGCGCTCCATCCGGACCTGCGACGACGAAGGCGCCCAGGCCCGCCCCGCATACGAAGAGCGCCGTTTCCTGCGCATGCGATTGACCGGCGAGGAGCGAGACGCACCCCAGAACGGCGCCGGCGAGTCCGATGGACTTCCACATATACGACTAGTTAGACGGGGGCGGCGTGCCGGCCAGTCCGTCGTGCCCGGCCCGGGCTTCGGGACTGCGGCGCTCGGACCAGACGTCTTCCACGTCAAAGGCGCAGGTATGCCGCTCACGCCCCTGCCGCTTGGAGTGGTAGAGCGCTATGTCGGCGTCGTGGCTCATCCTTTCGACGGTCGGCACGGTGTAGAGGCTGCTCCGCGTGGACCCAATGCTGGCGGCGACCTGGCACGGCATGCCCTCGAAGACGATCGGTTGCGCGACGCGCCGGATGATCCGTTCGGCCATCGCCTCGATCGCGGGTTTGGTTGTCATGTCCGGCAGCAGGATGACGAACTCGTCGCCGCCGACGCGCGCGACGGTGTCCGAGCGCCGGCTCTCCTCCCCGATGATCTGCGCCACCGTCTTGAGGACGTGATCGCCCGCGGCGTGGCCCATCGTGTCGTTGATGGCCTTGAAGAAGTCGAGGTCGATGACCATCAGGCCGAACGGCAGGCCCTCCTCGATGAGACGGTGCAGCTCGCCCTCGAGCGCGCGGCGGTTCCGCACCCCCGTCAGCGGATCGGTCTGCGCCTGCTGCTCGGCCGCGCGGCGCGCGATCTGCAGACGCCGGTTCAGGTCCCGCGACTCCTCCATGACGGCGGACTTGGCCTCGACGAGGTAGAGCATCTCGATCGTGAGATCGGTCGGCGCGAAATCGCTGGCGCTGAGGTCGAACTTCCTGACCGCGTCGACGACGCCGATCCCGAATCCGAAGTTGACGATGCAGCTTTCGCCATCGGGCGCAGGTGCGAGAACGGCCTTGAGATTCGTCTTCGACCCGCCGCGTATCTGGACGTGCAGCGTCACACCGTGCAGGCCGTGCCCGTCCGCGAGGTTCAGATCGAGGGCTTTCGGCCGCCGGACTTCGAAGACGTCGAGAAAGCGCTCCCCCAGCCAACCGGCCTCCGGCCGCAGGCGCCGCATCGTCGGGCCCGCGTGGACGATACGGAACTCGCGGTCGACGACGACATGCATGGGCATCAGCGCATCGAGCGCCGCCGCGCCATCGATTCCGATTCCCCGGCCAGCCCTCATTCCGTGCCTGCCAGCTGGAAGACGCGGCCCTCGGCGAATGCCGTCTCGAGGACGACGATCGACAGGATCTCGACCTCGTCGGTGCGGTCGACCATCTCGAGCAGGACGAGGGCGCCGTAATCGTCGGCCATGGCGCGAATGACGCCCATGAGGACATGGCCCATGCCGGGGCGGTGGTATCGGCAGAACAGCCGGAAGGCTCCCTCGGGGTCCTCCTCGAGCTCGATCTCGGGCAGCACCAGATCGCCCACCGCAAGGCGGGCGCGGCCCGGCAGGTCGTCGAGGGAGTTCAGGAACTCGGTGAACGTGACGCCGCCGAACCGCAGAAGCCGGCGAAGCGCCTCGGTCGTCGGGTGCGAGACGAGATAGGTGCCCAGATCCTCCAGAAAGACGTCGATCGGCTTTCGGAGTTCGCGCGCAGACGCCTCGAGGACCGCGTCGGTGACGGCGTCGTCGTAGGACAGCATCGCCTCGAAGGTCGGATCCTCGAGTCCCGCGGCGCGCGCGACGGAGCGCCACGTGCGCCGGCCATACGTGTCGCGCACGAAGCACTCTATGGCTCGGTTCATCAACCCGTGCATGCGGCGCCCCTCGTCACGCCCGGACCATAGGGGTCGCATATTTAACAAACGCCAAAAGCCTCGTTGCGCATTCCGGCCGAGGACCGGGCGATCCCTCTCGCCACGCGCTAGTAGTCCGTCGGCGCCCCGCCTTCGCGCCGGCGCCGCTCGACGAACTCGGTCAGTTCATCGCGCCGGGCGATATCGAGCGGAGGCGGTTCGAACGCCTCGACGATCCGGCGGAAGACGTCGTGGGCGCGCTGCGCGGTCCACACCCCGCCGGCCTGAAGCCACGATTCGTGGCTACGGAGGTCCGACAGAAACGGTTGATAGAACGCCGTCTGGTACCGCTCGTGCGTATGGGCGGCACCGAAGTAGTGTCCGTCGCCCCCGACCTCGGCAATCGCGTCGTAGGCCAGATCGCCCTCTCCGGTCGCGTGGGTCGCAGGATCGAAGTAGCGCTGGACCTGCTGCAGGAGTTCGCAGTCCATGACGAACTTCTCGGGGCTCGCGATCAGCCCGCCCTCGAGCCAGCCGGCGGCGTGGTAGACGATATGCGTGCCCGACTGGATTGCGGCCCAGAGCGAGTTCGACGTCTCCCACATGGCTTGCCCGTCGGGGACGTTCGCCGCGCAGGCGCCCGACGAACGCAGCGGCAATCCATAGAATCGCGCCATCTGCCCGGTCATCTGCGTCGCACGGACATATTCCGGCGTGCCGAAGGCCGGCGCGCCCGAGCGCATGTCGACATTCGAGGTGAACGTCCCGAGAACGCAGGGCGCACCCGGCCGGATCCACTGGGCGAGCGCGATCGCCGACAGCCCCTCCGCGAGGCTCTGAGCCACCGCGCCGGCCATGGTCACGGGCGCCATCGCCCCGGCGAGCGTGAACGGCGTGACGATCACCGCCTGCCCTCGGCGCACGCACCGCATGAAGCCGTCGAGCATTGGCCAGTCGTGCTTCAGCGGCGACGTGGAGTTGATGTTGGTGTACATCCGCGGGCTCGCCTCGAACGCGTCACGATCGAGGCCGGCGGCGATGCGCACCATCTCCATCACGTCCTCGACCCGCTCGGGCCCGAGCGAATAGGCGTGGGTTACCTTGTCCGTGAGCGTCAGCTTGTCGAAGAGCACGTCGAGATGTCGGACGCTGGCGTGACAGTCGAGGGGCTCGACGGGGTAGCCGCCGGCGATGTGAACGCAGTTGAAGAACTGCGTCAGCTTGAGCAGATCGCGGCACCGCGCCCGCGTGCCCGGAACCTTCCCGGTCTTCAGGTCCCAGTAGTTCGGAGGGGAGGACACGTTGACGAAGTTCATCGTGCCGTCGCCGATCGTGAGTCTGCGCTCCGGGTTGCGGGGCGTGATCGTGAAGCTGCGGGGCGCCCTGCCAACCATCTCCATCACGAAGTCTCGACCCATCCGGACCTTGCCGTCCGTTAGACGGCAGCCCGCCTCGATCAGGATCCGCGCCGCCTCCTCGTTGAGGATGGCGATGCCGATCTCCTCGAGGATTCGCATCGCCGTCTCGTGGATCGCGCCGACCCCGTCGGGCCCGAGGGGCTCGGTCGGCGCATCGGTGTTCTGGGGAGGCGCCCAGGCCATCTGCGCGATGGGCGATGTGCCGCTTCGGCCGGCGTGGCCGGCGCGGCCGCCCGCGCGGCGCCGGGCAGGCTTGCGCGGTCCGTCGGTGTCGAGCATGATCATGGCGCCATGAAACGCCGCGCCTGGGGAGCCGAGACGCCCGGTTGCGACGGAACCGCGTCGGTTTCGGCGCTTCCGTTGGTGCCTCAGGCCAAAGCCTCGGGTCACGTCCAGTGGGGCAAGTCTCCCGCCAGCTCGGCGTATGCCCGGCTCACCGACTCAGGCGGGATGTCTACGCTCGCGGCGAAGTCGACGACCCACCGGTCGTCGAGGGCGATGAATGCGAGGACGCCCGCGAGCGCCGACGGATCGCCCGCCTGCTTGGCCAGCGTATCCGGGCCCGCTCCGGTCGCGGCGCAGAAATGCCCGAACCTTTCGGGATCACTCGCGAGCCAGGCGAGCCCCTGCAGCGCGATCGTCTCGGCAAGCTCTCGCCGCACGGTGGGACCTTCTGATATCATCAATGCGTTGTTAACCACTCCGAACTCAGGGTGTGCATCTAGCAAAGCGGGGCGGACGGAGCCAGAATGGCCGGGCGCATACTGATCACAGGTCACAACGTCGAGGCGCGCGACGTGATCTCCGAAATGGTCGCAAGCGTCCAGTACGATGTCCTGGTGGTCGAGCCCGACGCCCGCCTCTCTGCCGTCGCCATCGGTTATGGCCCCGACATCGTCATCGTCGCGGGGTGCGCCGAACTCGACCGCGCCATCGAGATCTGCCGCCGCCTGAAGTCGGCGCCCGACCTGCGCTACGTGCCCGTTCTCGTCGCCAGCGAGGCCGGGCATACGGCCGCCCGCCGCTCGGCGCTCGAGGCCGGGGCCGACGAGCTGCTGCCGCTGCCGGCAAACGAGATCGTCCTCACCGCCCGCCTCCGCAGCATCCAGCGCCTCAGCGAAACGAGCGAGGAGTTGCGGCGGCGCCAGCACACGGCGGGGGACTTCGGGTTCGCCGAGAGCACGCCCGCCTTCTCGCCGCCCGGACGGGTGGCCTTCGTCGCGTTCGGCGAGGGTGCCTGCACGGACTGGAAACCGCGCCTCGGCCGGCTCCTGCGCCACCGGATCGAGATCATGATGCCCGAGCAGGCCTTGGATCCCGAGGAGGGCAAGCGGCCTCCGGACGTCTTCGTCCTCGACATCGCGCACCACGGCACGCGGGCCCTTCGGCTGATCCCCGAGCTGCGGTCGCGCGCCGCGACCCGGCGAGCGGGCATCCTCGTCATCGTGGGCGTCGGCGACACCGAGTACGCCGCGATGGCGCTCGACCTCGGCGCGAACGACCTCATCCCCGCGGATTTCGACGATGCCGAGTTGGCCGTCCGGTTGCGCACGCAGGTCCGGCGCAAGCAGGAGGCCGACAGCCTGCGCGCCGCGCTCGACGAGGACCTGCGCATGGCCGTGATCGATCCGCTGACCGGCCTCTACAACCGTCGATACGCAATGGCGCACCTCAAGCGCCTGACCACGCGGGCGGCGGAAACAGGCCGCAACTTCACGATCATGGTTGCCGACCTCGATCACTTCAAGGCGGTCAACGATACTTGGGGTCATGCCGGCGGTGATGCCGTCCTCATAGAGATCGCCCGGCGGATCAAGGACAACCTGCGGGGCAACGACATGGTCGCGCGGATCGGCGGCGAGGAGTTCCTCATCGCCCTGCCCGACTGCCCCCTGTCGCAGGCCCGGCAGGCCGGCGAACGCATCCGTGAGATCGTCGGGCGCGAGCCGGTCGCGCTGCCGTCGGGTGAAACGGTGCCGGTGACGATGAGCATTGGGGTTGCGGTCGGCGGCAGCGCCCGCGGCATCGACGTGGTCTCGAGCCTGATCGACGATGCCGACCGCGCGCTGTACGATGCCAAGGCGGAGGGTCGGAACCAGGTCACGCTCGGCCGCTCGGCCGCCTGAACGCCCGCTGACCACGCCTTAGCCTGGGGGATCTGAGAGGCGACGAGGAAGCCCATGGTATCGACCGCCGGCGCGGGAGCTTGCGGCACGCATGCGGTCCGCGACCGCTTCGCGACACGGCGCCGCGGCGGCGACACGCATCTTCAAGTCGCGCGCCCGCCCGCATAGGCTTTCGCAATCGCTGGGGAGACTGGTATGTTCGATTTCGGCCACGATCCGGATCACGACGAGATCCGATCGGTCGGGCGTTCGCTTGGCCGCGGCTTCCGTCGGTGCTGCCCGCGCTGCGGGACCGGCCCGCTGATGCGCGGCTATCTCAAGGTCCGCGACGAGTGCGCGCTCTGCGGAGAGGCGCTGCACCATCACCGGGCCGACGACGGGCCAGCCTACCTCACGATCCTGATCGTCGGTCACCTGATGGCGCCGCTGATCCTCTGGGCGTTCACCACGTTTCGGCCCGACCCGATCATCCTGGCCACGATCTTCTCCGTCGGCTGCGTGACGATCTCCCTCTGGCTGTTGCCGCGCCTCAAGGGGATGATCGTGGGCTTCCAGTGGGCCAAGCGCATGCACGGCTTCGACGCCGGATGACGGATCTGGCGGTCCGTGACGCCGCCACCATCATCTTGGTGCGCGACGCAGACACCGGGCCGCGTGTTCTCATGGGGCGGCGCGGCAAGCGGGCGGCGTTCATGCCGTCGAAGTTCGTGTTCCCGGGCGGCGCCGTCGACGAGGGCGACGCGGACGTCGCGCTCGCCGAGCCCATCGACCCGGTCTCGCTCGCGCGTCTGGGCGAGCGGAGCGCGTGCGGCCCCGAAGCCCTCGCGGTGGCCGCGGTTCGCGAACTCTGGGAGGAGACCGGGCAGGTTCTCGGCGTATCCGGGGCCTGGCGCGATCCGCCGCGCGACTGGATCGATTTCGCCGCGACCGGCCACGTCCCCTCCGCCGCCGGGCTCAGTTTCGTGTTCCGCGCCATCACGCCGCCGGGCCGCTCGCGACGCTTCGACGCCCGCTTCTTCGTGGCGGACGCGTCCCGGCTGGCCGGCGACCCCGACCTCCTGCCGGTCGACGGGGAACTGTCCGATCTGAGGTGGATCCCGCTGGCCGAAGTGCGGGCGCTCGACCTGCCCTTCGTGACCGAGGTCGTGCTGGCCGAGGTCGCCCGGCGGCTGCCCGACCTCGGACCGCCGCCCGGCGTACCTTTCTTCCGCAACGACGACGAGGATCGGGAGGTGGTGCGGCTCGGGGGTCGCTCGCCCCTCTCGGCCTAGCCGGAACCGCTCGGCACCGGCATCACGCTGCCGTGTCCCTTCGCCGACTGCTCGCGTTTGCCGCATCTGGGATGGGGAACCGGATCCTTTGCGCGGAGGGCATGGGCGCGGAACAGGGCCGCGTAGGACGGGAAGCGGTAGCCCCCGTTCCGGGTCAGGTACCGGGCCGGATTGCGGCGGTAGAGGTCCGGGAGGCGGAACCAGGGAACCGCGGGATGCATGTGATGGACCACGTGGAGGTTGTTGTTGAGAAACAGCAGCGCGAGCGGGCCGCGGTCCTCGATGACGACGGTACGGGCGGCGGCGTGATCGTGGGCGCGGTGCTCGGCAAACGTCCGGACCCGCAGGATCGAGAGGGCGAGGTACGCCGAGGCCAGGACGGCCCAGGCGGGCATCGCGCCCAACGACGCATGCGCGCCGACGACGACCGCCACGGCGGGGAGATGCAGAAGCCAGCCGCGCAGGACGGCCCGGTCGCCCCCTGCCATGCGACGGAAGTCGCCGGCGGCGAACCAGACCGTCCCGACCGCGGGCCCGAGGAGCATCCGGCCGACGAGCGTGTTGTTCGCCGCGAGCACGAGGCGCACGAGGCGCGGAAGGGTCTGCCAACGCTCCGGGTCGAGATAGTTGCTCTCCGGATCGTCGTAGGGGTCGGTCAGGTCCGCGTCGCGGTGATGCGCAAGATGCAGGTCGCGAAAGCGGGCATAGGGCACGGCGAACGTCAGAGCCGGATAGACCAGGGCGGCATTCACCGCCGGACGCCGGAACGGGTGGCCGTGGATGGCCTCGTGCTGCAGCGAGGAATGAAGAGCGCCCGCGACGGCCGCCAGGCCGATCGCGGCGGCGAGCGACATCTCGGCGACCGGGCCGATCGCGGTCAGCCACACGGCATAGCATGCCCCGAGCAGCGCCAGCGTGCGCCACTCACCGGCGCGAAGTGTCATGTGATCCATGGCGCATCTAGTATCTCGCCCTTGGCGCTGTGGGACATTCCCTATAGCGTCAGCGTTCCGGGACGAGACGTGACAGCGATCAACGATGTTCACCAGAATCGACAGGCGTGTGCGGGCCGCAACCCTTCGTCAGCGTCTCACCCAGGCGATGCAGGAACGCGGCGTGACACAATCCGCGCTTGCCCGCGATGTTGGCATCGACCGCTCGACGATCTCGCTGCTCCTGTCGGCGCCTCTGCCGCGGGTGCCGAACGCGCATGTCGTGGCGGGATGCGCCGCGGCGCTCGGCGTGTCGACGGACTGGCTTCTCGGTCTGTCGGAGCGCCCGGAGCGGGCGGCCGACGTGGTCGCCGCGACCATCTCCATCGCCGAGGCGCCGCGCGCGCTGATCGACGAGCAGGTCTTCGCGTGGCACCGGGCCGCGGCCGGCTACAAGATCCGCCACATCCCGGCGGCGCTTCCCGACATGATCAAGACCCACGACGTCCTCAGGTGGGAATATGCGCCGCATGTGGGCCGCACGATCGACCAGGCGATCGGCGCGTCGGAGGATCGCCTGGCCCTGATGCGGCAGAGCCAGTCCGACTACGAGATCGCGATGCCGCTCTTCGAGCTCGCGAGCTTCGTGAGCGGAACGGGCTACTACGCCGGGCTTTCGGCGGAAATGCGGCGGGCGCAGGTGGATCGCCTGATCGCGCTCCACGACCAGTTCTATCCCTCGCTGCGCATCTTCCTCTTCGATGCCCGCCGTGTGTTCTCCGCTCCCCTCACGGTCTTCGGTCCGCTGATGGCGGCGCTCTACATCGGACAGAGCTATCTCGTGTTCCGCGACGCCGAGCGGGTGCGGATCTTTGCCGCGCATTTCGACCATCTGGTGCGCGAGGCGAGCGTCTCGGCGCGACAATTCCCGCAACACCTGCGCCAATTGCGCGCCGAGAGTGGCCCTTAGGGCGACCGGGGACAGCGCACGGCAGGCCGGGGAAGCGTTCAGTACGGCAGCGGATGCGCCCGGTGAACCGCGTCGAGTTCCGCGAGGATTTCGGGGGCGAGCGTCAGCCCTGTTGCCGAGAGGACGACCTCGAGCTGATCGAGGCTCGTCGCGCCGACGATCGGGATCGTCGGCACCGGCCGCTGCGCCACCCAGGCCAGCGCCATCGCCGCGGGGTCGAGACCGTGGCGGCGCGCGACGTCGAGATACGCGGCGACGGCGGCGAAGGCGCGCTCGGTGCGGCGCCCGCCGAGTTCGGGCGTCACCGCCATGCGGCTCCCCTCGGGGACGACACTGTCCTGGTACTTGCCGGTGAGCAGTCCCGCGGCGAGCGGCGACCAGGCGAGGAGCGTGACCTCCTCGTGATGGCAGAGTTCCGCCATGTCGGTATCGAAGAGGCGGCAGAGGAGCGAGTACTCGTTCTGCACCGCAGCCACGCGGGGCCCGCCGTGACCTTCGGCCATCGATAGCCAGCGCATCGTGCCCCAGGCCGACTCGTTCGAAAGGCCGAGGGCACGGACCTTGCCCGCCGTCACGAGGCTGCCGAGCGCCTCCATGACCGCCGCCATGTTGTCCTCGACCTCGGCGCTGTCCTGAGCGGTCGGATCGAAGCGCCAATGCCCGCGGAAGTGGTACGACCCACGCTGCGGCGCGTGGAACTGGTAGAGGTCGATGACGTCGGTGCGCAAGCGGCGGAGTGCGGCGTCGACGGCCGGCGCGAGTTCGGCCGCCGTGATCCCCCTGCCGTCCCGCGCCGGGCTGCCGGGACCGCTGATCTTGGTGGCGAGGACGACGTCTTGCCGGCGTCCGGTCCGCTCGAACCACGCGCCGATGATACGCTCGGTATCGCCGATGGTCTCGGCGCGGACCGGGTTCGTCGGATACATCTCGGCCGTGTCGAGAAAGTCGATGCCGGCGTCGAGGGCGCGGTCGATCTGCGCGTGCCCCTCCGCCTCCGTGTTCTGCGCGCCCCAGGTCATGGTGCCGAGGCACCAGGACGAGACCTCGATCCCGCTCCGCCCGAGCGTCGTGCGTTCCATCGCGTCCCCCGGTTCGTGTCCGCCCCGCTGACGGGGGCCTGCCCCTCCCTGTCATCTATCGCGGCAGGAGGGAAGCCGCGCCTCCCGCGCGCGACGTCGGCGCGCTCGGGCTTGGCCGCTCGTGCAACCTGCTGTCTGCTAACTGGAATACGGCGGTCGCACGCGAGGGAGTGGGCGGCGCCGTGTCCTCTCAGCCGAGGACTCTCGCCGGGACGCCGGCGATGCGGGCGCCCTCGGGCACGTCGCTCGTCACCACGGCGCCGGCGCCGACGATCGCGCCCGCGCCGATGCTGACCCCGGGCAGGATGATGGCGCCGCCGCCGATCCAGACCTCGGCCCCGAGACTTACCGGCAGCGCCCGCTCGAGTCCCTGCAGCCGCTCCTCCCGACCGCGGGCGTGGTCGGCGCAGTAGATCTGGACCGCCGGGCCGAGCATGGTCCTGGCGCCGATGGTCACCGGCGCGGTGTCGAGCACGACGCAGCCGGCGTTGAGGTAGACGCCGTCGCCGAAGTGCAGGTTCGGCCCATAGGCCACGTGGAACGGCGCCTCGACGAATACGCCCTGCCCCATCGCCCCGAAAAGCGCCGCCAGGCGCGGGGCGCAAGCGCCGCGCGCGTCGGGCTCCATGGTATTGTGCTGGTGCACGGCCCTCCGCGCCGCGTCGCGGAGGGCGCAGAGCTCGGGGGCCATGCAGCTGTACCAGTCGCCGCCCGCGATCCGTCTGAGCGGCTCGGGCGTCACGCCACCGCGGCGCCGGTGCCGATCGGGCAAGTGACGCCGGTCCCGCCGATGCCGCAATAACCGCCCGGGTTCTTGGCGAGGTACTGCTGGTGGTAGTCCTCGGCCATGTAGAACGGACCCACGGGCACGATCTCGGTCGTGACGTCTCCGTAGCCGCCCATGCGCAGCCGCTCCTGGAACAGGTCGCGGGTGCGTTCCGCCGCCTGTCGCTGAGCCTCGGAGGTGTAGTAGATGCCGCTGCGGTACTGGGTGCCGACGTCGTTGCCCTGCCGCATGCCCTGGGTCGGGTCGTGCCCCTCCCAGAAGGTCCGCAGCAGGTCGTCATAGCTGATGACGTCGGGGCGGTAGTGCACGCGCACCACCTCGTTGTGGCCGGTTTTGCCGGTGCAGACCTCGCGGTAGGTCGGGTTCGGGGTGTAGCCACCGGCATAGCCCACCATGGTCAGCTCGACCGGCAGCTTCCAGAACATCCGCTCCACGCCCCAGAAGCAGCCCAAGCCGAACACCGCCGCCTCCTGCCCCTCGGGCAGCTCCGGGGTCAGGGGCCTGCCGGTGACGAAGTGGGCGACGGCGGTGGGGATCGGCTCGTCACGCCCCGGCAGCGCGTCGGTCTTCGTCACCATCTCTCGCTTGTTGCGGCCAAAGAGCATCGGTGTCCTCCTGATCTGTCATGAGGTTATATAGGGCGGCCACCGCCCGACTGTACCGGGCCCGGGCCGAAGTCCCGCCCTCATTCGGCCGGTGCGGCGAGGGCGCCGGCAAAGACCGTTTCGTGACCGGGCGCGGGATGGCGCGGGATCATCAGCGCCAGGCCGAGCGAGGTCGCGGCCATGCCGGCCGCGAGCAGGAACACGCCGCCCGGCGACGTCACCCAGAGATAGCCGAGCGCGGCGGGTAGGAAGACCGCGGCGATGTGATTGATGGTGAAGGCAACGGCCGCGGTCGGGGCGATGTCGCCGGGGTCGGCGATCTTCTGGAAGTAGGTCTTAAGCGCGAAGGCGAGCGCGAAAAAGAGGTGGTCGAGGACGTAGAGCGCCGCCGCCACGGCCACGCCCCACCCCAGCCAGTAGACGCCGCCATAGGCAAGGAAGACCGCGATCAGCCCGGCGTACTCGAAGATCAGCGCCCGCCGCTCGCCCCAG
>CAYMRW010000005.1:0-29079 GCA_964392825.1 uncultured Rhodobacterales bacterium | reverse complement strand
CGCAAGGCGCTACGCCGCCCGGGTCGCCATCGCCAATCTCAGGCGGGACTACGGCGGTGCCGAGCGCGGCCGCGGCACCGACGGCTGGCGGGCGACCGGCACCGCGGCCGACAGCGAGATCGGCGCGGCCGCGCCGATCCTGCGGGCGCGGATGCGCGACCTGGTGCGCAATAACCCCGTCGCCGCACAGGCGGTGCAGGTGCTCGTGAACAACATCGTCGGACCCGGCATCCGGCCGCGCGCCGCAACCGAGGACGCGGACCTGAACAAGCGGGTCGATGCGCTCTGGACGCGCTGGGCGGCGCGCTGCGACGCGCATGGCCATACCGACTTCCACGGCCTTCTGGCGCTGGCGGTCCGCGAGATGATCGAGGGCGGCGAGGTCTTTGCGCTGCGCCAGCCGCGCCGGCGGCAGGGCGGCGAGGTGCCGCTCCGCATCGAGCTGCGCGAGGCCGATCATCTCGACGCGGCGAAGTTCGGCGATGCGCCGGGCGGCGGCCGGATCGCGCAGGGGATCGAGTACGACCGCAGCGGAGGGCGGCGCGCCTACTGGATGTTCCCCGACCATCCGGGCGACGCCTCGCCGGTCCTCCTGCGGCGCCTCGAGGCGGTGCGGATGCCGACCGACGCGGTGGCGCATCTCTTCGAGCGCCAGCGGGTGCAGAGCCGCGGCGTGCCATGGGGGACGCCGGCCATGCGGGGGCTGCGCGACCTCGACGACTGGCAGAACGCCGAGCTGGTCCGGAAGAAGACCGAGGCCTGTCTCGTCGGCATCGTCTTCGGCGCCGACGAGGCGGAGCAGTCGATCGCGCCCTCGGTGGAAGATTCCGACGGCAAGCGCATCGAGCATTTCGAGCCGGGGCTGATCGCCTACGCCCGCGGCGGCAAGGACATCAAGTTCAACCAGCCGGCCGGCACCGCCGGGATCCGCGAGTGGAACTTCGTGCAGATGCACATCATCTCGGCCGGCTTCCGGGTGCCGTATGCGCTGCTGACAGGGGATCTCAGCCAGAATAACTTCTCGTCGAGCCGCGTCGGCCTGAACGAGTTCCGCCGCATGGTCGACCAGGTGCAGTGGCAGACGGTGATCCCGATGTTCTGCGAGCGCATCTGGACCTGGTTCATCGAGGCCGCCTGGACCGCCGGGCTGCTGCCCTCGGCCGAGATCCCCGTCGAATGGGCGCCGCCGAAGTTCGAGAGCGTCAATCCGTGGCAGGACGCGCAGACCGACCTGCTGGAGACCCGGGCCGGCTTCACCTCGCTGCCCCAGCAGATCGCCAAGCGCGGCTACGACCCCAAGCAGGTGGTCGAGGAGCAGGCGGCGTTCCTCGCGATCACCGACGGGCTCGACCTCGTGCTCGACAGCGACCCGCGCAAGGTCAGCCGCGCCGGCCTCGCCCAGCAGGTCGCGCCCGGCGAGCTGGCATCCGGCGGCGACCGCGACGGCCGCAGCAGCACCGACGACACCTGAAGGAACATCCCATGCCGAAGGACATCCTGGAGCTGCCCATCCTCGGGCGGGCGGCGGAGGTGCGCGCCGTCGACGAGGCAGCGCGGACGATCGACGTGGTCTGGACCACCGGCGCGGTCGTGCAGCGGCGCCGCTGGGAAGGCTGGGACGACGTCGTCGAATACGACGAGGAGCTGGTCGTCTCCGGCAACGCGGTGCGGCTGGAGCGGCTGAACGCCGGCGCGGCCTTCCTCGACAGCCACCGCGGCTACGGCCTGGCCAACGTGCTGGGTTCCGTCGTGCCCGGCTCCGTGCGCCTCGAAGGCGGCTCCGGCCATGCCACGATCAAGCTGACCGCGGCGCCCGGCGCCGCCGACCAGGTGCAGCGTATCCTCGAGAAGTCGGTGCGCTCGGTCTCCGTTGGCTACCGGGTCCATCGCTACGAGATCACGAAGGCCGAGGGACAGCGCGAACACTGGCGCGCCGTCGACTGGGAGCCGTTCGAGATCTCCGCGGTCGCGATCGGCGCCGATCCCGGCGCGCAGGTGCGCTCGGCCGAGAAGGATGCCCACGACCGCCTCACCCCCTGCGTCCTGGTCCGCCAGGGCGATCCCGCCGCGCCGGGCGCGGCCCCTACGAGAGGACAGACCATGCCGAAGGACCGACAGGCGGCCGATGAGCCCGCGCGCGAAGATGGGGCGACCGACAGCGGCACGCAGACCCGCACCGCCGATCCCGCCGAGACGTCCGCCAAGTCGTCCGCGTCGACGCCGACGCGCGCGGCAGAGACGCCGCGGACCGCGCCTACGCCCCCCGTCGACGCCGACGCGATCCGCGCCGAGGAGCGCCGCCGCATGGGCGACATCGGCGCGCTCTGCCGCCGGCACGGGCTCGACGGCGCCTTCGCTAACGACCTCGTCGCCCGCGGCGTCACCCTGGACGCCGCCCGCACCGCCATCCTCGATCGGCTCGCCGAGGCCGACCCGATGGGAGGGCGCAGCTATGAGCCTGTCCACGCACAGGCGCGCCGCGGCGACACCGGCGAGGCTGCCTTCCGCGATGCTCTGACCGAGGCGCTCCTGCACCGCCACGATCCGTCGCGGAACCCGCTCTCCGACCGCGCCCGGGAGTTCCGCGGCCTGACGTTGCTGGAGATGGCGCGCGGCGCGCTGGAGCGCGGCGGCCAGAGCACGCGCGGGCTCTCGAAGATGGAGCTGGCCGGCCTCGCCCTGCGCGCCGGCGTCGGCTACCACACGACCAGCGACTTCTCGACCATTCTCGCCAATGTCGCCAACCAAACCCTGCGCGCGGCCTATGCCACCACGCCGCGGACCTTCGAGCCCTGGGCAAGGCGCGCCACCATCACCGATTTTAAGCCGGTCTCGCGCGCCCAACTCGGCGGTGCGCCGGATCTGGAGCGGGTGCTCGAGGCCGGCGAGTTCCAGTACGGCACGATCGGCGAGGGCAAGGAGGTCTATGCGCTCGCCACCTACGGCCGGATCGTGGCGATCACCCGGCAGGTGCTTATCAACGACGACCTCGACGCATTCACCCGCCTGCCGGCCGCCTTCGGCGCCTCGGCCGCCGATCTGGAGAGCGATATCGTCTACCAGGTCCTCCTCGCCAACCCGGCGATGAGCGACGGCGAGCCGCTGTTCTCGGCCGCGCATGGCAATCTCGGAACCGCGGCGATCGTGAACGAGACCTCGCTCGCCGAGGCCTGGCGCATGGCCGGGCGGCATCGCGGCATCGAGGGGCGGCTGGTTTCGGTCCTGCCGCGCACGATCATCGTGCCGCCCGGGCCCCGCTCGGTCGAGGCGAGAAAGCAGGTGACGGCGACGACGCCCGGCAGCACCTCGGAGGTCAACACCTTCGCCGGCCGGCTGCAGGTGGTCGAGGAGCCGCGCCTGATCCCGGATGCCGGCGAGGACCCGTGGTTCCTGGCCGCCGACCCCGCCCGCATCGACACCGTCGAATACGCTTACCTCGAAGGCCAGGAAGGCGTCTTCACCGAGACCCGCACCGGCTTCGAGGTGGACGGCATCGAGATCAAGGCGCGCCACGACTTCGCCGCCAAGGCCATCGACTGGCGCGGCCTCTTCAAGAACGCCGGCGCCGCCCCCGCCTGATCCCCCCATTCCAGCAACGGAGACTTCGACATGCGCAACTTCCGCTACGTCGGCAACGCCGTCTACTTCACCGCCGGGGCCGACATCGCCTCGGGCGAGGGCGTGCTGATCGGCTCGCTCTTCGGCGTGGCCGCGGCGAGCTATGCCGCCGGCGACGAGGGCGTGCTGAACGTCACCGGCATCTACGAGCTGCCGAAGACCGGCAGCCAGGCCTGGAGCTTCGGCGCCAAGGTCTACTGGGACGACACCAACAAGCGCTGCACCACCGGCGTTACCGGCAACACGCTCATCGGCGCTGCGGTTCAGGACGTCGGCGGCAGCGCCGGCGAGACCATCGGCTGGGTGCGGCTGAACGGCGCCGTTATTTGAGGGAGACGCGCTGATGACCGCCTTCGCCGCCGCCCTGGGCCTCCTCTTCGAGGACCCCAATCTCGGCCTCGCCGCGCTCTACCGCGCCGGCGGCACCGGCGAGCCGCGGCCGGTGCGGGTGATGCGCCGGGCACCCGACACGATCGGAGACTTCGGCGAGGGGCGCTTCGTGACCGACACGCTGCGCCTCGACGTGCGGGTGGCCGAGGTCGATCCGCTCGATGCCGGCGACACGTTCCAGATCGGCGACGAGCTGCTCGAGGTGCGCTCGGAACCTGTCCGGGACGCCGAGCGTCTGGTCTGGACCGCGGAGGCGCGGGAGCTTTGAGGCTCGAGGTCGATATTCCGCAGAACCTCGAGCGGCTGATGGCGGACGAGATCGCCGCCGGCGAGCGCGCCGTCACCCGTGGCATCGGCGCCGCCGGCCGGCAGCTGAAGGAAGACTGGCGCGGCCAGATCCGGCGCGCCGGGCTCGGGCCCCGCCTCGCCCGGACGATCCGGGCGCGGGTCTTCCCCGAGCGCGACGCCTCGCTGCGCGCGGCCGCCCTGGTCTGGAGCCGCGCGCCGCAGATCGTTGACGCCTTCGACCGCGGCGCGCTGATCCGCTCGCGCGCCGGCTTCTATCTCACCGTTCCGCTGCCTGCGGCGGGAACCCGTGGCGCAGGTGGCAGGCGCATCACCCCCGGCGGCTGGGAGCGGCGCACCGGTCTGCGGCTGCGCTTCGTTTATCGCCGCCGCGGCCCGAGCCTGCTCGTCGCCGAAGACGCGCGGGTGAGCGCCCGCGGCATCGCCGCAGCCAAGCGCGGCCGCCGCCGGCGCGACGGCGTCCTCACCGGCGCCAGCACCGTATCGATCTTCCTCCTGATGCCGCAGGTCAAGCTGAGGAAGCGCCTCGATCTGGAGCGTGCCGCCCGGGCGGTCGAGGCGCGGCTGCCGGCGCTGATCCTCGCCAGCTGGAAGGACGCTCCGTCTTGACCGCCAGCGTCGACACGCGGCACGGCTTGGCATATATTGCCAGTAAACATGGAGGCACGCATGGCCACGCGAAACGTTGTCCTGACCGAGGCGCAATCGGAACTGGTGGACCGGCTCGTCGCGTCGGGCCGCTACCAGAACGCCTCGGAAGCCCTGCGCGCCGGGTTGCGGCTGCTCGAACGGGACGAGGCCGAGCTCGGCGAGCTCAGGACACGGCTGAACTCGGCGCTCGAGCAGGCCCGCAGGGGCGACCTCGCATCCGGCTCCGGCGAGGACGCCGTCCGGCGCGCCTTCACGGCGGCCCGAAGCGGGACCTGATGCCGAAGTCCTGGCGCCTGACGCGCGCCGCGGAGGCATCGCTGGTCGACATCGCCGAGTGGACCCTCCAAACCTTCGGCCCGCGGCAGGCCGATGCCTACGAGGAAGACCTGATCGCCCGCTGCGGGGAGATCGCGGCAGGAACCGCCCCGTCGCAGGATTGCCGGCGCCTGATCGATCCCGATCTGCCGGAAGACCTGCGCTTCGCGCGTGCCGGCCAGCACTTCATCGTATTCGTCGAGGATGCGGAGCGGGTGACCATCGTCGACGTCCTGCACAGCCGGTCGGACCTGCCCGGCAAGCTGGCGGCGCTTTCCGACCCGAAGCCACGCCGCCGGACCTGAACCCGATGCCCGCGCCAGGCCCAGAGCAACGTCTCGAACAGTCGAGGCGGCAAGGATCCTGATGCCCAGCAAGAGCGAGACCGTGCTGCAGGCGCTCGAGGCGGCGCTGACCGGCGCGCTGCCTGCGGGCGCCAGGCTCCTGCGCAACGCCTACCTGCCCGAGCGCATCCCGAGCGCCGGCCTCACCATCCTGCGCGACGGCGATCCGGGAGAGCCCGAGCCGCTGATGTCGCCGCCTGCGTGGCTCTACGAGCACCGCGCCGAGATCGACGTCATTGTCGACCGCGCCAGCCCTGACGCGCGCGACGCGGCCTTCGACGCGCTGAAGCTGGCGATCGGCTTGGCCCTCGCCCGGGACCGCACACTGGGCGGGGTCTGCGACTATGCCCTGGGCGAGGCGCCGGCGCCGGTCGATCTCGCGATCGACGGCGCCGAGGGCATGAAGGCCGCGACGATCGCAGTGGTCCTCGCCTACGCGACCGAGGACCCGCTCTCCTAACCCGACCACCCGAAAGGACCACCCGATGGCACGTGCGCAAGGAGCGCGGGCGCAGATGGCGCTCGCGTTCGAGACCACCTATGGGACGGCGCCGCCGGCCGGCAGCTACTGGAAGATGCCGTTTGCCAGCTCGACGCTCGGCGCCGAGCAGCCGCTGCTGGCGTCCGAGCTGCTGGGCTACGGCCGCGATCCGATCGCGCCGGTGAAGGACGCGATCACCGCCGACGGCGACGTGACCGTGCCGATTGACGCGCGCTTCCTCGGCATCTGGCTGAAGGCGCTCCTCGGCGCGCCGACGACCACCGGCGCCGCCGCGCCCTACAGCCACGAGTTCCGCTCCGGCGAGTGGGACCTGCCGAGCATGGCGATCGAGGTGGCGATGCCGGAGGTGCCGCACTTCGCGATGACGACCGGCGTCAAGGCGAACCAGCTCAGCTGGCAGATGCAGCGCTCGGGGCTGGTCACGGCGACGATGGGCCTGATCGCGCGGGGCGAGAGCGTCGGCGCCGCCTCAATCGTCGGCAATCCGGTCGAGATGCCGCTCCTGCGCTTCGGCGCCTTTGCCGGCTCAGTCGCCCGCGACGGCGCCCAGCTCGGCAACATCGTCTCGGCGCGGATCACCTATGCCAACAACCTCGACCGGATCGAGACGATCCGCGACGACGGCATGATCGACGGCGCCGATCCGGCGATGGCAGCACTCACCGGCACGATCGACGTGCGCTTCGCCGACCAGGCGCTGATGGACCAGGCGATTGACGGCGCGGCCTCGGAGCTCGAGTTCGGCTACCGGATCGACGCCGCCACGTCCTTCACACTCACCGCCCATGCCGTCTACCTGCCGCGGCCGCGGGTGCCGCTGCAGGGGCCGGGCGGGGTGCAGGCCTCCTTCGCCTGGCAGGCGGCGCGCGACGCCGGGCTCGGCCGCATGGTCACCGCCACCCTCGTCAACGACGTCCCGGACTACGCCAACCCTGCCTGAGGAGGCTTCCCATGATCCGCATCGACCTGAACCCCGAGTCACACTGGCTCGACCTGCCCGCCGGCGTCCGCCTCCGGGTCGCGCCGCTCACGACCGCGCTGATGGGCGCGGCGCGTGCCGATCCGCGCGTGGAGGCGCTGCCGGAGGACGCACCGCGCGAGGCGCAGGCGATTGCGCTCGCCAAGGCGCTGGCGGAGCTGGCGATCCTCGACTGGGAGGGCGTCGGCGACGAGGAGGGTGCGCCGCTCGATCCGGGCCCGGAGGAGATCGACGCGCTGCTCGACGTCTACCCGATCTTCGAGGCGTTCCAGATCGGCTACGTCGCCAAGGGCCTGCTGGTGGACGCGGAAAAAAACGCCTCCGCGCTCTCGCCGAATGGCACTTCGGCGGGGGCGACGGATACTGCGCCGCCTGTCCCGGCCGATGCGCCGAGTGCCCCGCCCGCATGAACCGCCCCGAGACGGTGGAAGGCTGGCAGGTCTGGGACCTGGCGCTGCGCCTCGGCGGCCAGGTGCGCGCGGCGCGGGGCGCGGTGCTCGGCTGGGACCTCGGGGCGGCGCTGGCGCTCGCAGGGGCGCTGGGCGTGAACCGGCTGATCGCGGCGGAGCTGCTGCCCGAGATCGAGGCGGTCGCAATGGCGCGGATCAACGAGCGGCTGGAGAGCCGGGATGGCTGAGCGGCGCGTCTCCGTACGACTGGTCGCCGTCGGCGGCCGCGAGCTGAAGGCGGAACTGACCGGCATCGGCGCGGAAGGGCAGCGAGCACTGGACGCAATCGCCACCGACGGTCGCGGCGCGTCGCAGGCCCTGACCGGCGTCGGGGCCTCGGCCAGCGGCGCGCTGGCGCAGATGGAGGCATTGGCAGATCGAGCGGCGCGGGCGGCGGCGACCCTGCGCGCCGCCGGCGCCTCCACCGGCACGCTGGTCGAGCGGATCGACCGGGTGACGGGCGTTGCTCCCGGCCTCGCCCGCAGCGCCGACGACATCGCCGCCTACGGATCCGCGCTCGACGATCTCAGGGCGAAGCACAATCCGCTCTTCGGTGTGGTCCGGAGCTACCGTGCCAGCCTCGCCGACATCAGGCAGGCCCATGCCGTCGGTGCCATCTCGGCCGACGAAATGGGGGCGGCGATCGGCCGGGAGCGGCAGGCGGCGCTCGCCAGCATCGCCGCGCTCAAGGGTCGCTCGACGGCGCTGACGCAGATGGCCAGCGCCTCGCGCTATGCGGCGTTTCAGAGCCGGATGCTGATGTTCCAGCTCAACGACGTCTTCGTCTCGCTGGTCTCGGGGATGAACCCGATGATGGTCTTCGTCCAGCAGGGCGCGCAGATCCAGCAGATCTACGGCGCCGGCCAGGGCGGGGTGCAGGGCGCCCTGCGCGACACCGGCCGGATGATCGGCGGCGTGGTCACCCGGTTTCCACTGCTGACGGCAGCCGTGGTCGCCTCGTCGGCCGCCATCGCCGGCATGCGCCACGAGATAAACGAGACCTCGGACGTCGCCGTCGGCTTCGGCGACGTGGCCCTCGCCGTCTGGCAGACGATCCGCGACGGGCTCTGGAACGTGCTGAAGCCGGCGGTCGACGCGATCTCGCCCTGGTTCGCCGCCGCCTGGGACGCGGTGGTGATCGGCGTCCGCGATGTCGGCAACGCCATCATCAACGGCATGCGCGCGGCCGTGGAGGGCGTCCGGGTGACGGTTGTCGCCGTGCCCGACATTTTCCTCGCCGCCTTCAACCTCGCGGCCTCGCATGTCGCCACCAAGCTGCACGACATTGCCTGGTGGGTCGGCCAGATGGTCGACGGCATCGCCGGGACGATGAACGAGGCCTTCGGCACCGAGTTCGGCAGCGGCGGGATGGGCGGCGTCGTCGACCGGCTGAGCGAGGCCAGCGGCGCGCTCTACCGCGCCGGGATGGCAGCCGAAGGGCGGGCGGACACGGCCTATGCCGACCTGCGCGACCGGGTCGCCAGGATCATGGACGACGATCCGATGGGCGGGTTCTTCGACGCGGTGCGTGACCGGGCGGTGGCAAACGCGCTCGACGAGACGGCGGAGGCGGCAGGGCGCGCCGGTGGCGCGATGCGCAAGGCGGGTGAGACCGCGGCGAAGGCAATGGAGACTGCGAAGGCAAGCGTCGATGCAGTGGGCGATGCGCTGGCGCAATATGCCAGCGATGCCCTCGACCTCGGTAAGGGCCTCGGCGAGACGCTGACCGGCGCCTTCCGCGGCGCCGAGGACGCCGTCGCGGAGTTCGTGAAGACCGGCAAGCTCGGGCTGCGCGACATGGTCACCTCGATGATCGTCGATCTCGCCCGGCTCTCGACGCGGCGCTTCATCCTCGGCCCGATCTCCAATGCGCTCACCGGCCCGCTGGGCGGCGTTTTCGGTGGCGTGGGAGCGGCGCCCGCCCTGCCGAGCCTGCAGGGCGGGGGCCATACCGGCACGGCACCGCGCATCGGCGGCCTCGACGGCCAGGGCGGCTTTCTCGCCATGCTGCATCCGCGCGAGCGCGTGGTGGACGAGACAAGGCGCGGCGGTGCTGTTGCGCATCCAGTCACCGTCAACATCCACACCCGCGATGCGCAGAGCTTCCGGCAGTCGCGGTCCCAGGTGGCCGCCGACATCGCCCGCGCGGTCGCCGCCGGCCGGAGGGGTCTCTGATGGCGTTCCACGACGTGCGCTTTCCCGACGACATCAGCCGCGGCGCCCGCGGTGGGCCCGAGCGCCGCACGCAGATCGTCGAGCTGGCCAGCGGCGACGAGGAGCGGAACGCCAGCTGGGCGAATTCGCGGCGGCGCTTCGATGTCGCCTACGGCATCCGACGCGCTGACGACCTTGCCGCGGTGGTCGCCTTCTTCGAGGCGCGCAACGGCCGGCTGCACGGGTTCCGCTACAAGGACTGGGGCGATTGGAAGTCCTGCGCGCCGTCGCGCACGCCCGGACCGCTCGACCAGCCGCTTGCGGCGCTGCCCGGAGCGCCGGCCGGGTTCCAGCTGACGAAGCGCTACGTGTCGGGCCCGCAGTCTTGGACGCGAACGATCGCCAAGCCAGTGGCCGGCAGCGTCCGGATCGCGCTCGACGGAACCGAGCTCGTCCCCGGCGACGGCTGGTCGGTCGACACCACCACCGGCATCGTCACCTTCGACGCCGCGCCCGGCGGCTCCGTCACCGCGGGCTTCCTCTTCGACGTGCCGGTGCGCTTCGACACCGACATGCTCGACGTGACGCTCGACCTCGAGCGGCTCGGCTCGATCACCTCGATCCCGCTCCTGGAGATCCGGCGATGAAGGCGCTGTCGCCGGCGCTGCAGGCGCATCTCGACGGCGGCACCACGACGCTCGCCTGGTGCTGGCGCATCGCGCGCGCCGACGGTGCGACCTTCGGCTTCACCGACCACGACCGGCCGCTCGCCTTCGGCGGCACCACCTACGAGCCGGAGAGCGGCCTCACGGCCTCCGAACTGCGCTCCGGCGCCGACCTCTCGGTCGATGCGCAGGACGCCGAGGGCGTTCTGAGATCCGACCGGATCACCGAGACCGACATCGCCGATGGCCGCTGGGACGGCGCCGAGGTGCTGGTCTGGCGGGTGAACTGGCAGGACCCGGCCGAGCGGGTGATCCTGCGCCGAGGCGCCATCGGGCAGATCAGGCGCGGCCGCCTCGCCTTCGTCGCAGAGATGCGGTCGCTCGCGCATCTGCTCGGCCAGACCATCGGGCGGACCTACCAGGCGACCTGCGACGCGGTGCTGGGCGACGCACGCTGCGGCGTGGACCTCGAGGACCCGAGCTTCCGCGGCACCGGCACCGTCGTCGACACGCTCCGCGACCGCGCGTTCACCGCCTCCGGCCTCGGCGGCTTCGCCGATGGCTGGTTCGGGCTCGGCACTCTCGACTGGACCGGCGGCGCCAATGCCGGCCGCCGCGCCGAGGTGATGCTGCATACCAAGGCCGGCGGCATCGTCACGCTGACGCTGCTGGAGGCGCCGGTGCGCGGGATCGCGGCGGGCGACGGCTTCGTCGTGCGCGCAGGCTGCAACAAGCGCCTCGAGACCTGCCGGGCGAAGTTCGGTAATGTCGCGAACTTCCGCGGCTTCCCGCACATCCCCGGCAACGACGCGGTGGTCCGCTATGCCAGCCGCGACGGCGGCAACGACGGGAGCGTGTTGTGAGGCCCGCCGATCCCGCCGCGGTGGTGGTGGCTGCCCGCTCCTGGCTCGGCACGCCGTACCACGACCAGGCGAGCGTCCGCGGCGTCGGCTGCGACTGCCTCGGCCTGGCGCGCGGGGTCTGGCGCGACGTCGTCGGTCCGGAGCCGTTCGATCTGCCGCCCTACAGCCGCGACTGGGGCGAGGTGGGCGCTCGAGAGGTGCTGGCCGAGGGCGCTGCGCGCTCGCTGATCCCCGCGCCGGGCGCCGACCTCGAGCCCGGCACCCTGCTGCTCTTTCGGATGCGCGACCGGGCGGTCGCCAAGCATCTCGGGATCCTCACTGAGATTGGACCCTGGATAGGGTCCGGGGCTGGCAGCTTCATCCACGCCTACGAGCGCATCGGCGTGGTCGAGCAGGCTCTGACCGAGGCCTGGCGCCGGCGGATCGCCTTCGCGTTCCTGTTTCCGGACGGGACGTCCTGATGGCGACGCTGGTTCTCGGAGCGGTGGGCACGGCCGTCGGCGGTGCCGTGGGCGGCTCGATCCTCGGCCTCTCCGGCGCCGCGATCGGCGGCATGATCGGATCGGCCGCGGGCTCGGTCGTGGACTCGATGCTGATCGCCTCGATGCAGCCCGACCAGCGCATCGAGGGCGCGCGGCTGGAATCGCTCTCAGTCACCTCCTCCACCGAGGGCGCCGTCATCCCGCGCCTCTTCGGCCGCATGCGCTTGGGTGGCAACATCATCTGGGCCACCGACTTCCGCGAAGAGACCGAGACCACGAGCCAGAGCGGCGGCGGCAAGGGCGGCGGTGGGCCAGACATCGAGACGACGGAGTATCGGTATTTTGCGTCGTTGGCGGTGGCGCTGTGTGAGGGGCCGATCACCGGCATCGGCCGCATCTGGGCGGACGGCAGCCCGCTCGACCTCACCGGGCTGACGTGGCGCTGGTATCCCGGCGACGAGGCGCAGGCGGCCGACCCGTTCATCGCCGCGAAGATGGGACCCGACACCCCCGCCTACCGCGGCACCGCCTACGTGGTCTTCGAGGAGTTGCCACTTGGACGCTTCGGCAACCGCCTGCCGCAGCTCTCCTTGGAGGTGTTCCGGCCGCTGGCCGATCCCGACACCGCCGAGGGGCTCACCCGCGCCGTGACGATGATCCCGGCCTCGGGGGAGGCCGCCTATGCCACCCAGCCGATCCGCAAGGATGGCGGCGTGCCGGAGAACCTCAACGCCGTCGCGGACGCCACCGACATCATGGTCTCGCTCGACCGGCTCGAAGCGATGGCGCCGGCGGTCGAGAGCGTGAGCCTCGTCGTCGCCTGGTTCGGCGACGACCTGCGCGCCGGCGCGTGCCGGATCCGCCCCGGCGTCGAGGTCCCGGTCAAGTCGACCACGCCGAAAAGCTGGTCGGTGAACGGCGTCGGCCGATCCAGCGCCTTCCTCGTCAGCCGCGATGCCGAGGGACGGCCGGTCTATGGCGGCACGCCCGCAGACTACGCCGTGGTGCAGGCGATCCGGGAGATGAAGGCGCGCGGGCTGCGGGTCACCTTCTACCCGTTCATCCTGATGGACGTGCCGGCGGGGAACACCCTGCCGGACCCCCACAGCGACGGCGCCGCCAAGGTCGGACAGCCCACGTTTCCGTGGCGCGGCCGGATCACCTGCTCCCCGGCGGCGGGCTATGCGGGGTCCGTCGACAGGACCGCGACGGCCGGGGCGCAGGTCGCCGCGCTCTTCGGCGACGCGCAGCCCTCCGACTTCGACGTCTCGGACGACAGTGTGGTCTGGGACGGCGCCTCGGGCGAGTGGGGCCTGCGCCGGATGATCCTGCACTACGCCCATCTCTGCGCGGCGGCGGGCAGCGTCGACACCTTCCTGATCGGCTCGGAGATGGTCGGGCTGACGACGATCCGCGACGGCGCCGCGAGCTATCCGGCCGTGGCGGCGCTTCGGGCCTTGGCGGCCGACGCCAGCGGGATCCTCGGCAGCGGGAAAAAGGTCGGCTACGCGGCCGACTGGTCGGAATATTTCGGGCACCATCCGGGGGACGGCAGCGGCGACGTCTACTTCCACCTCGACCCGCTCTGGGCCGATCCGCACATCGATTTCGTCGGCATCGACAATTACATGCCGCTCTCGGACTGGCGCGAGGGGTTCGAACACCTCGACGCGCAGGCCGGCTGGCCGGCGGTGCACGACCGCGCCTACCTGCAGTCGAACATCGCCGGCGGTGAGGGCTTCGACTGGTACTACGGCAGTACCGCCGACCGGATCGACCAGGCGCGCACGCCGACTACCGATGGCGGCGCCGGCAAGCTCTGGGTGTTCCGCTACAAGGACCTCCGCGCCTGGTGGGCGAACCCGCACCACGACCGGCCGGGCGGCGTCGAGCGCACCACGTCCACATCCTGGGTCCCTCAGTCGAAGCCGATCCGCTTCACCGAGTTCGGCTGCCCGGCGATCGACCGCGGCACCAACCAGCCGAACGTGTTCTTCGACCCGAAGAGCTCGGAGAGCTTCGTGCCGCACTTCTCCCGCGGCTGGCGCGACGACGCGATCCAGCGGGCGTATCTCGAGGCGACGTATCTCTACTGGGGCAAGGCGGCGAACAACCCTCTCTCGTCCGTCTATGGCGGGCGCATGGTCGATGTTGCCGAAGCGGCCGTCTGGACCTGGGACGCGCGGCCCTATCCGTTCTTCCCCGGGCTCGAAGACATCTGGACCGACGGCGCGAACTGGCGGCTCGGGCACTGGCTGACCGGCCGGCTGGGCTCGGTGTCGCTCGCCGCGCTCGTCCGGCATCTCTGCCTGCGTGCCGGGCTCGCCGAGGCGCTGATCGACGTGTCCGGCCTCTGGGGTGCGGTCGAAGGGTATGTCATCACCGCGCTGGAAAGCCCCCGGGCCTCGATCTCGATGCTGGCGCGGCACTTCGGCTTCGACGCCGTCGAGAGCGAGGGGCGGCTTGCCTTCGTCATGCGCGGGCGCGCGGCCGTGGCCACCATCGCGCCGGACGCCATGGTCGCGCCCGCGGGCGGCGGCGACGTGCTGGAGATCATCCGCGCCCAGGAGACGGAGCTGCCGCAGGCGCTAAAGTGGCAGCTGGCACGGCCCGACGAGGACTACGATCCGGCCGTGGTCGAAGCCCGGCGCATCACCGTCGCGGCATCCCGGGTCGCCTCGGAGACCTTCCCGGTGGCGGTCCCGCCGGAAGAAGCCGAGCGCCGCTGCCGGCGGGCGCTGATGGAGGCCTGGACGGGCCGCGAGAGCGCCGCCTTCCGCCTGCCGCCGTCGCGCCTGGCGCTCGATCCGGGCGACGTCGTCCGCCTCGACCATGACAAGCGGGCGATCGAGATGCGCCTCGTCTCGACGGCCGACGGCGAGGCGCGCGGGATCGAGGCGGTGTTCGAAGACCGGGCGATCCACGACCTGCCGCCGGGCGCGCCGCGGGCGTCGAACCTCGCCCGCGCCATCGCCTTCGGCAACACGCAGGCGATCTTCCTCGACCTGCCGCGGCTGCGCGAGGAGGTCCCCGCGCACCAGCCGCTGCTTGCCGCCTGGGCGAAGCCCTGGCCCGGCCGGATCGCGGTCCACCGCGCGCCCGGGCAGGACGACTTCCGTCTGCTGACGACGTCCGGCAAGCGCGCGGCGATCGGCACTCTGGCGGAGGCGCTGGGCGCCGGGCCCACCTCGCGCTTCGACCACGGCAATGCGCTGGTGATCGATATGCTCGGCGGCAGCCTGGTCAGCGTGACGGACCCGTCGCTGTTCCTCGGCGCCAATGCCCTCGCGGTCGAGACCGCACCCGGTGCCTGGGAGATCGTCCAGGCCGCCTCGGCCGAGCTGCTCGCCCCGGGCCGCTACCGGCTCACCCGCCTCCTCCGCGGGCAGCGCGGCACCGAATGGGCCATGGCCGCGTCGGTGCCCGCGGGCGCCCGCGTGGTCGTGCTGGACGCGCGCGTGATCCCGCTGCCGATCACTGAGGCCGAGGTTGGACTGGAGTGGATCTGGCGCGTCGGGCCCGCGACGCGCCCGCCCAGCGACGAGACCTACGCCGAGGCCGCGTTCGCGCCCGGCGGTGCCGGTCTGCGTCCGTTCTCGGTCGTGCATGTCGAACAGCCCTGGCGCCGGGGGCGCGTGCCAGGCGACCTGACCATCCGCTGGACCCGCCGCGACCGGGCCCTCGTCGCGCTCGACTTCGACGCCACCGAGGCGCCGATGTCGGAGGAGCGCGAGGCCTACGAGGTCGACATCCTCGACGGGGCCGCCGTGCTGCGCACCCTCGCCGCCAGCGGGCCGAGCGTCGTCTATCCGGCTGCGCAGCAGATCGCCGATCGGGACGCGCTGCTCGGACCCGGCGACCGGCTCGACATCCGCATCGCCCAGCTCTCCGCCCGGATCGGGCGCGGCACCGCGCGCAAAGTCACCCTGACCTTCTGAGGACCCGAAATATGGCCGAGACCACGCCCAACCTGCTGCTGCCCTACCTGATGGCCTCGCAGGCGCAGAAGCACGTCACCCATAACGAGGCGCTGCGGCTGATCGACGGGCTGACCCAGCTGGCCGTCGAGAGCCGCGACCTCGCCGCGCCGCCCGACATCCCGGCCGATGGCGCCTGCTGGATCGTCGCTTCGGGTGCGAGCGGCGAGTGGACAGGCTGGGACGGCGATGTCGCGATGCGGGCCGACGGCGCCTGGTTCCGCCTGAAGGCGCGCCTGGGCTGGCGCGCCTGGGCGATCGACGAGGGTCAGCTCCTGGTGCGCACGGCCGCCGGCTGGACCGCGCTGGACGGCGGAGGCAGCGGTGCGGGCTCGGATGTCGATGTCGCGGTCGGACCGAACGGCGGCACCACCGGCATGGCGGTGGCCGAGGAGCTGCTCGACGGCCTCGCCGGTGCCTCCGTCGCCTCCACCATCGTCATACCGGCGCGCGCGATCCTGCTGGGCGTCTCGACCCGCACCGTCACGGCGATCACCGGCGCCGCCTCCTACGATTGCGGCACCGCCGGCGAGTCCAACAAGTTCGGCGGCAGCCTCGGGATAGATGCCGGCAGCACCAATCTCGGCGTGATCGGGCCGACCGCGTTCTATTCCGACACGCCGGTGCGCCTGACGGCGAACGGCGGCGACTTCACCGGCGGCTCGGTGCGCATCGGCATCCACTACCTGACGATCGGAGTCCCGGCATGACCCAGCAGGTCGGCAACAGGGCCACCCTTGGACTGGTGGCGACGGCACTGGCAATCAACCCGGCGATCGTCGCCGCGGTGCTCTGGCTCGCCGAGCCGCGCATCGGCGAGTTCGTGGTCCGGGTGATCGAATCGCCGAACGGCCAGCTCGCGCTCTGCGGCGCCGACGATTGCACGCCGATCTACACCTCGATGGCGGGCGTCCCGCCGCGGGTCGAGAGCCTCGAGGCGGACCTCGGCACGCTGGTCGCGGCCGACCTCGACGCCCGGATGCTGGCGCTCGAGGCGCAGTACCAGGCGCTGATCGAGACCATGCGGAGCCCCGGCGCCTGCACCTCGCGGCCGAGCTCCATCAATGTCGAGAACGCAGCCCCCGGCGCCTGGACCCGGGTGGAGATCGCCGGCGTGTGCCGCATCCGTCCGAGCTGCGGCGTGCCGCAGCGCAGCCTCGTCGTGGTGAACGGCGACGGCCTCTACCACTCCGCCGAGACGGAGTTCCGCGCCCTGCCGCAGCAGGAGGGCCAGTGCGACGACGTCGCCTTCCGCTTCCGCGTGCCGGCCTCGGCCGAGCCGGGCCGTGCCCGGCTGATCATCGGCGAGACCTGGCCCGACGCCGATCCCTGGGCGCCGGACCAGACGATCTCCGAGCCGTTCGTGGTGACCCGGCCGCTGGAGCCGTCGCCCGACCCGCCGCCGGCTGAAGGCACTCGCCGAGCGGAGTGATCCCAAACCCCACCGAAGACCGACCCGCTGCGAGGCGGGTTTTTTGATGCCCGAGAAGGAGAGAGATCATGACCCTGAACGCCGCGATCCTCGAAACGGCCGGCCGCCATCTCGGCGTCGAGGAATGGCCCGGCGCCCGGCACAATCCCGTCATCACCGGCTTCGCCGAGGCGGCCGGCCACCCGGGCGTGCGCGACGACGAGACACCCTGGTGCGCCTCCTTCATTGGCGCCGTGCTGGCCGAGCTCGGGCTGCCCACCACCGGCAGCCTCGCCGCGCGCTCCTATGAGAAGTGGGGCCGCAGCGTTCCGGTGCAGGCGGCCGAGCCCGGCGACGTCGTCGTGCTCTGGCGCGGCTCGCCCGCCAGCTGGCAGGGCCATGTCGCCTTCCTCGTCCGCCTGGAAGGCGATGCCTGCATCCTGCGCGGCGGCAACCAGGGCAACCGGGTCTCCGATGCGCCCTATCCGATGAGCCGGATCGTGGCGGTGCGACGGGCGGAGCCGGATGCGCCGACCTCGAGCAACCGCCCGGTGCTGCGCCACGGCGACCGCGGGCTCTTCGTCGAGGACCTGCAGGAGCAGCTGATCGCGCTGCGCTATCCGGTGGGACGGGTGGACCGCATCTTCGGCGACCGCACCCGCGCGGCCGTGCTGGCGTTCCAGGCGGATCAGGGGCTCGGCGTGGACGGCGTCGTCGGGCGCGAGACCTGGGCGGCGCTGGCCACCGCCGGGCCTCGGCCCGAGCGCGAGATTACCACGCAGGACCTGCGGGAGGACGGGTCGCGCACGATCCGGAAGGCGGACGGCGCGCAGGCGGGGACGGGGATCGCCATCGTCATCGGCGGCATCACCCTGACCATGGAGAGCCTCGACGATGCGCTGGGTGCGCTCGAGCAGGCTGAGGGGCTGCTGGAACGCGCGACGGTGCTGGTGGAGAGCTTCTGGCCGATCCTGCTGATCGGCGCGGTGGGTGTGGCCGTCTGGCAGCTGATCGACAGCATCAAGCGGGCGCGGGTCGAGGATGCGCGGAATAATAGCAACCTGGCCCGATGAGAACAAGGAATGCGGAATATCTTGCAGTCGACGCGCAGGACTAAATCGATAGCCTCAGCAACAAGCTATCACCTTGGATGGCGATTAACTGCCCGTGCGGTCACTTGAGCCCGGCCCGGCGGAGCAGATACTCCTTCGAGGGCCCCCTCCCGCGTTGCGACAATGGCCGGAGTGCCGACCACCCAGCCGTTCGCTGCAGGTGCTAAACTTTAGAGTTCACGGGCGCAGCATCCGTGACGAACGGCGGAAGGACCGAGCCGCTAGCTGGGATCAAAGCGGGCGTCAGCTACGTGCAAAGTGAAATTCGGAAATTCGCTGTCGCCAAGCATTCGTGACGGGGCACTCCAAGCGAACCGGACACGCTCGCGAGTCTCAAAGGCTCACCGCAACACCATCCTTCCGGAAAAATCGGCAGAACGCGCATCACCACCTAACCGAAAAAGCCGTTTGGTCCAGGCTCCTCGAAGTTAAAGAAGCAATCCAGCGCGACGGCCCGGAGACATACATTCACTGAGGTCAGAGCGGTGAGGTATTCTGGGCTCAATAGCTTGAACTGATTATGGACGACGCTGTTGCGGACCAGGTACAACAAGCTATACCAAGACGTCTTCGTACCGAAATCGACCCCCACAATGCCCAGAAAGTCCTTACAGGATTCCGTCAACTGCGCCTGATTGCTCCTATCTTTTAGCCCGGGAATGCAATGGGTATCCAGCCTGCGCAACCGCTGCCGCTCTGCGCTCAGGTCGTTCAATCTGTCTTTTACGTCCCAAGGGCTCACGCGACCGTTGATGACATGCGGAATGCCCCATTCAAACACTTTCAAAATCATATACTCAAAGAATTGGTAATACTGTATGAATTGGCCTATTTCCGAGTTATCGTCATCCGCGGTTCTTAGCAGAAGGCATAGTTTTGCGAGATCATCAGCATCTTTGACCTTGGGCTTGCTAACGTTGATCCCAGAACGAAATTCTGCAGCAACTGAGAATGAAGGTTTGTCCTTTTTGACGTCGCTTACCTCAACATTGGCCCGTCGAAGCATAAGTTCAAGAACTTCTGGGCTAACATCGTGCTTCTCTAACACCTCATTACTGATAGCTAGCACGGAAAGAGAATCGTTAATAACAGTGTCCAGCGGCACGCGGCCGACTTCAGCCCGTTCAATTGAGTAGCCGGACTGGAATCGCATCAGATGATCGGCCGTAACAAACTTCCTAAATGCAGCATCAGCATAAACAAGGCCGAACGAATTGCCGAAGCCCATTTCATTTCTAAATGACGTAACGGGAAAGATATATCCAAGAGTATTTCTTTGAGCGCCAACCCTAAGTTCTGCTATCTGCGATGCCGATGTAAAGCCGGTGTAGCATGGAAACACCGAGAAGCGCTCCAGATCAAACTGCTGCTCAGGGATAAGCTGGTGGTCAATAATCAGAGAAAGATCGCCGTCAACCGTTAACGAAGCACAGCCGACCTCATGCTGAACTCGCACATCCGAAGCGTCTGGCCCCTCAACTGGAATTCCGAACAAGAACATGCTTTATGCGTGCAAGAGTTCGTAGTTTTCCTGAGCCTTAAGCCAGCACGCGGATAGATCAAATCGACAGTCACTCTCCGGCTGAAATAATGCACGAAAGACAAGCTGAAAGTATATCCGCTGCGCGTCGCCAATCCTCTTCGCTTTTTTTGCGATTTGATCGAGTATCGTCAGCATCCCATTTAGAGCATCATCGACGTCGCCACTGAAGTGGAGCTGGTCAATCATTCCACTAATCTCATCGAGGCTCTGAATACTTCCGGTTTTAAGCATGCGCTTACACTCTGCACCAAATCCGGTCATCGGCTGCGTTCGCGACAGCGCGGAAGTGAGGTTCGGCGCGAAAGGTCGAGTCGGCCCCCCCTCGTCCTCATCGAGCGCGCGCCAGTTACCAGCACAATAGGCAGCGCGCGTCATCAAGTTGCTGTGGAGAACAAGGAGCACACGCATGTCGTCCCTGTCCGCTGTATTGGAGAAGTCCTCCAAGAAATCCAGTTCACGAAGCTCAGAAACAAGCGCCTGGCGATTGAACGGCATTGGCGATCCTGTCGTGAACGCATAGAACATATCGATCACGTCGGAGAACTTGTACTTCCTCTCACCTCTAGCCCTCGCGTCGTCCGTCTCTTTGAGGACGGTTATACCCTCAGGAAGAGCATCGTTGTCGATGTAGTCAAAGTACAGTATCTCAAGTTGATGCCGGAACGTCATCGGAGTTTGCCCAGTGTTGAGCGTTAACATGCGATACAGTATTCCGGGCTTCGATAGACCAGCGTAAAATTCAACGCGAATCTTGTTGCGCATGAATCCTTGGTATTCGGCTTCGGTTATGTGATCTGGATAATCGTCCTCAATGCCTTTCATGGTGAGAGACCGTTGCAATCCATCAAGAATGATCACATCATCCTCATCAACAGCCTTCTTAACTACCGCCTCAATCTTCAACCAGCCATCTTCATCATTTTCATCTTTACTGACCCTTTCAATCATCGGCCGCAACTCTGCCTCGTGCTGTTCCGTCACGCCGAGGATGATAGGAGGGATCACGCAACCTTTTATTAGGTCGGCACGAAGCAGATCGTACGTTTTCCCCGACGAGCTTACCCTTCTTCGCTGATAAGGATTATTCTCAAGAATGTTTGGTAGAAACTCTAAATACTCTCCGATCGTCATTTCAGCGCCGATGTTGACGCCGCTAATCTTTCCGTCCGAGAGTCTTGAATAGAATTTCATATTGTCCTCGTCCAGCGCGGCGACAATCGGCCGCCGATTTTGACCCTATTTGCCACAGGAGGTTACGCGAGTCTATCCAGATAGTTTTTCGCTTGGGCCTGCTTCCACACATCCTCGCCGCGCCTGGTGCAATGGCCCGGGAAGGGTCCGTTCGCGTTGTCCGAAATGATGCTGCACTTGGGAGTTTGCCAGCCTTGGGACCGGCAGCAAAGCACGTGAAACGGTCCCCTTGGGGCCGCGAGGGAACGATGGCAAGGGTGGCAGCAATTATTTGGACGCCGTAAACCGGTCCGGCTTATAGTCGCCTCCTTGGATCTTCTTCCGAGCCGCTTGGAAGCACCACTCCGGCGGCGTCAGCGAAGCAGAACGGGCCTCATCTGCCCGAGCGACGACGTTCCGAGCCTCAGCTTCGAAGACAGTGAGGGACTTGTTCGACCACACCTTCGCCAACCGGCGGAACTCGCCCTCGAGGTTCTTGAAGGTTGCGCCGCAAGCCTCGTAGCTCTTGATCGCGTCATCGAGGCCGCTGCCCTTTATGCCAGCAGGAAGAATGACCCCAAGCAGGGCGAACAACGCAAGGAAAGCTTCGGCAGCTGGAATGGTCGCCCACTCTGCTACGATGTCGCTAGCGGCGATGGCTCCGCACGCACCTGCCGCCACCCAGATCATCGCTCGCCGCCGACGAAGCGTGCGCAGCCAAATGAAGCAGGAGGTCGAGGTGTAGAGGGCTCGTTCCTCCAGATCTAGGCATTCAGTGATCAGCGCCTGTCGGGCCGCTTCCACGTCACCGAAGACGGTATCGTCGTGCCGAAAATCTTCTGCCATTCCAGACCTGCTAACACGTCCATGTTACTCCGCTCGTATTCGCAAGCCTTCACCGCACGCCGATGGGCGGTCTCAGCCTTACCGATCCATTCGCTGCCGAGGTTGACCTGTTCGACGACCAGGCCGGGCATGGAGAACCAGCCGTCCGCACGGCCGACCATGTGTGCGAAGACGTCCCGAACGAGCCAATCGAACCAGAACTCATCACTTCCGCCGTAGGAGCGATTTTGCAACGTCTCGATCACTAGCTGTTCGATGTGGAAGCTCTTGATCGGCACGAGGCAATGACGCTTCCACTGCTTGATGATCCGGGTCAGCTTCCGAACATTACCCCGGAACTGTTCGTCAGCCCGACCCAAAGCGTTGAACTCACCGATGGCATCAACATGCTTCCACCGACCACCATTGCTGGTCTCGCAGATCAGGAACCCGTGTCCCTGAGCAGGAAATGCGGGCACGACTTCGATGCTGATCGAGTTGAAGCCGACCACGACAACCTGTCCGTCGCCGCGCATCTGGGTTTGCGGATACGTGCGCCTCAACGCGTCTTTGACTCCCTGCAGAAGTGCCGACTGGCCGTTCCAAACCTGCTGGTTGAAACGGTGGTAGACGTCGACAGGGGGAACGTAGAGGATGTCGATGTCGTTGGGGGGCCTTACCGCCGTGGATTTCGCCCATGAGCCAGCGTAGAAGAAGTTCCCGGTCGTGCTGTTCGACCAGTACCAACGGTTCAGCGAGCGGACGACACCCTCGACCTTGCTTTGGCCATCAACAACTTGCGCCGGCGCGAGGGTAAGGTTGTCTTGGAAGCTCTTGAAACGCCTCGTGACGAACAGCCATTGTTGCTGCCTGACCGGCTCCGGCTCGAAAAGAGACCGCGGGCGAAGAAGAGATCCGAGAGACTCACTCATCCTGCGACAGTAGCGGACCCCACATCTAGAGTCTAGCGTCGGATGCATCGCGATATCTAGGTGGCAGGCGTCCCGCTGTTCACTGGATCAGCGACCGCCTACGACACCGTTACTCCTCATGCAAGGAACGCCGTTCGGTGCTCTTGACCGCGTCCGACATCGCCTGCCGCCGCTCTGAAATCCTGACGACGCGCCGATAGTGCCCGACGACACTCCTCGCTAAGCGACGGATCCCGGATGTCCCCTCAAGCCGACGTCTGGAAAGCGAGGCCGGGCGCAATGTCGACGAGATGTGACTGACCGGCCGCTTGGCGCCGGACCACAAGACCATCGCCAACTTCCGGCGCGACAACGGCCCAGCCATTCGAAGGTATCCGCCGCCTCATTGCCGCTATACCAGGCGCAAGAGACTGGTCGCCGGCTTTCAAACGCCTCCTCGGAACCGCCGTTCGGCTACCAGCGCGGCCTCGCCGCCCTGAGCCCGTCCCGGTATCCCTGGCGGCGATCCAGCTCGCAGTTTTCACACAACTTCGGATCAAACCTGCCATTCGCGTACGGATCGAGCCATTGATCCGCGCCACTCCGCGTCCCGCCAATGCGCCAAATGTTGACGTGGTGTTGACGCAAAACGAGAGGCCCCTGCGCGGGGCGCGGGGCCTTCTCGTAAGTGTCTGATATATATAGGTAATTTGGTTGCGGGGGTAGGATTTGAACCTACGACCTTCAGGTTATGAGCCTGACGCCGCCCTGAGTGCGTTTGGATTTAGTAACAATCGCTTAGAGAGCATGTATTTGATATCATTGTGCCTCACTCGCTCGATTGAAACGCACTCGACTACATCAAACCGCACAGAACATGAACAAAACGACGTAAGGCTGTTGCCCCTGTGTTGCCCCGCCGCGCAGTCGGGCTGGAGGCATCTCGACTTTCCGAGGGCTGCCGCGCCGCTGCGGGGAGCCTCCGTCAACTCGGCGGACCGAAGTGAGTTCGTCGCGAGCACACCAACGGCAGCGACCTGCGCAGAGCTGCCACTGGCGGTCTGGCGAGTCGATCGACGTGCGCAGCGAAGCAGACATTCGGCGCCTACAGTCGCACCCGGCGGAACGGATGCGGGGTAAAACGGGCGTCCCCTGGTTAATATGATTTTCAGGTGGAACAGGAAGGGCACGTTGACCAGCGCGGCAGCTATGAGTCCAGATTCGGGTCTCTGCCGGAGCCTCGCGCCATGAAACTCGACACCAGCGAGGCCATCGCACCTGCGATTCGCCACGCTTCAAACAGTTCATCATGCAGGGCCTCCAGATCGGCCATCATCTCGTCGCGCCCTTCGTCTGTCTGGATCCTGAAGTTGTGCCGCTCGTAAAACCCATGGTTCAGGCGATTCCGTGCATCGAGGGCGGAGGAGAGACGTTCCTCCAAATCACCCTCGAGCCGGACGCGGCGCTTGAGGTCCCGTAGAAGGCGGCCGAGGGTACTCCGGTCGATCTCGAGCAGGACTGCGCGTCCCTTCTCCCGATCCGGCGCGAAGTGCCAGCCATTCTCCATCGCCTGCAGGCACAACAGCAGCGTGCCCAGCTCTGTCTCGAAAAGCTGCCCGGCTTCAGCGGTGATCCCGAACTTGGCATACAATTCGTCTCTCGTCCCCAAGCGTCGTCACGCGCCCCCGGCGATAGGTTTCGGAGCTGCCGGGCCGAGCTCCGCAAGGAAGCGGCTGGGCAGCAGGTTTGCCATGGGCCCTGCCTGGGTCCTGAAGGAGACGTTGGCACCGTAGGCCTCCTTCACCGGCATCCTTTGCGGATAGCTGATGAAGAGGCTTCCGGCGCGGCCGTTCGCAAGATCGGACTTCACGCGTGAGATCCCGACATAGAAGAGCCTCCGCGCTTCCTCGAGCGCGGCGTCTCTCTCCGCCTTGGGTTTGTCCGGATCGGGCGCCGAGGGCAGAATTCCCTCGACGCAGCCCGCGACGAAGACGTACGGCGAGCTTAGCCCCTTGCTCTTGTGGAGGCTCATTAGGCGCACTTCCTCGACTGCGGGCGGAATGTCCGGCTGCGTGACTTCCTCCATCATGGCTCCCAGGAGTTCCTCCGGCGTCCCAGCCTGCTCCAGCCTCGACAGCGCGAGATCGCGGAGCTCGGATAGCTCGTCCGCACCCTCTGGGAACAGCGCGTCAACGAAGGCGGGAAGGTCCCCCCGCAACCCCTCAAGCGCATCCAGCTCGCCCTTAATCTCACTGAAGCGCCCGACGAGAGACTTCGTGTAGGGAAGTTCGAGCACGCCGTACGCGAGCTTCTCCATTGCGGCCCATGGACTGTCGCCGCTTTCCTCGCAATGGGCGCGGACGCGGGCGTAGACCTTGCAGCGGAAATCATCTCGATCTGAGCCGAGCAGGTATCGGAGCGCGACCCGGTCATCGTTCTTGAGCAGTAGCTTAAAGATCGCGAACCGTTCCTGGGCGGCCTCGGAGTCCAACTGGCTCTCTTCATAATAGGACTTGACCGGCACCTCGGCGCCCTTGAGCGCCTGCAGGATTGGCCGCCCCACGACGGCGCGCTGCACGAGAATGATGATCTCGCTCGGGTGCACGCCGTTTTCCAGCAGTTCTCGCACCTTCTTCGCGATCCACTTTGCCTCGCTCTCGAGGTTGGGAACCTGCACGATCGCCACCTCGCCCGGCCCTTTGTCGGTCAAGGGGACCAGCGCGCGTGGCGTGCGGTTTTCGTTAACACTGATCAGCGCGTTCGCCATCTCGACCACGGTGGTCGGGCAGCGGTGGCAGTCCGCCATCTCCAGGTCGGCGCACTCCGGGTGCAAGCCTTTCCACTCCCGGATACCCTCGGGGTGCGCGTTCTTGAAACTGTAGATCGACTGATCATCGTCGCCGACGATGCAGATCTCGGCCGCCTCGCCAAGGTAGGCGATGGCCGTCTGCTCCGCCTTGTTGAGGTCCTGATATTCGTCAACGAGGAGATGCTGAAACTCGGTCCGCTCGGCCGCGCCCGGGTTGTCCTTCAGGTAGCGCACCACGTAGGGGATCAGCTCACCGATGAGCATGCCTTCGTGGAAATCCAACCAATCGAGCAGATCGCGCTGAAACTGCTTCTCAGGATCGTTTTTGGCGAAGCCGGGCTCGTCGCCCTGGCTCTGGGCCCAGGCAGCCGTATAGCCTTGGATCATTTTTTTGACCTTGCGCCTGCCACCGTTACCATCGGCGAGATCGCAGATCATTGCCTTCGTCTCGAAGGTATTGAGAGACCTCGGAATGCGGCCGACAGCCTCGAGCACATGCTGCCGCGCCAATATGCGCATGGCCAGGCTGTGCAACGTCTGCCCGCGGAGGCCCTCGCTGCCCGGAGTATCCAACTTCTGCAGCTCGCGATGCAGGTCGTCGGCCGCGACCCGCGTGAATGTGACGGCGAGTAGCGCGTCGGGGGCTACACCCGATTCAAGAAGTCGCGCGACCCGCCGCTTCATCGCAAAGGATTTTCCAGTCCCCGGACCCGCTATGACCCGCACTCGAGGCTCCGGCGCCGCAGCGATGCCGTAGGCCACGCTGCTCGCATCAAGATCTGCGTCCCAACCCATACTTCACCAATCCATTTTGCCTACCGGCCTTCAGCATAGGGAAGAGCCGCAGCCGGATGAAGCATCTAAGTCTCCATCACGTGACCGGCGCAGTGGCGGGAAGAAAATTGAGCCGGGGCGCACCAACTCTGCGGCGCTCGTCCCACCTTGGCGTGGCGCAGCATCGGTTGCTCGGTGCGAAGCCGCCCCCCCCCGACAGGCTGCACTGATAAAGCTCCCTTATGGTCGAGCTGCCGGCGATGTCTCCACACGGCCCTGACGCGGTCATCCGAGCCTTCCTGTCGGACGTCCGGTCCATCGGCGAAGCGGCCTTGCACGGTCATAGGTTGCATGGCGGCAGCCGAAGGGCGCGCCTCGACGACCGCATGCTGCGCTAACCTGCCGTTGCCGCGATCGTATCGCTTCGCAGGTGCAGGACAAGCGGCCAACCCGATACCGGTCCTTCGAGCAGCGTGCGGCAAAGGCCCGTAGGAAGCCCATGTCGCCAAATTCTGCATTGCAGCGAATGTCCGGATCTGCGGCGCACCGCGGGCAACGGCACCGGCGACACGCGCTGGAAGGTCCCCGGCGTGCTCGACGGGTCGACCGGCAACTACAACCCGCGCGTGAACGTCACGAAGGAGACGACGACGCTTTACGCCTCGGACCGCGACGTGTTCCTGTTCCTGTTCCTCGTCGATGACCTCAATCCCATCGAGGCGGGGCTGCTGCCTGACGGCTCGCCAGACCTCTATTTCCGGGGCTTCTATTGCTGGAACTCGGAGGTAGGTGCCAAGACGCTCGGCATCGCCAGCTTCTACCTGCGCGCGGTATGTCAGAACCGCAACCTGTGGGGCGTCGAGGACTTCCAGGAGATCACCATCCGGCACTCGAAATACGCCGCCTCCCGCTTCGCCCATGAGGCCGCCCCGGCGCTGAGCCGCTTCGCCGAGTCCTCGCCCGCGCCCTTCATCGACGGCATCCGCGCGGCGCGGGAGAAGATCGTCGCGCGGTCGGACAAGGACCGCCAGGACTTCTTGCGCAAGCGTGGGTTCTCGAAGGCGGAGACGCGGCGGATCGTCGAAACGGTGCTGGCCGAGGAAGGCCGACCGCCGGACAGCGTCTTCGACTTTGTTCAGGGGATCACGGCCGTCGCCCGGTCGAAACCACAGCAGGATGCCCGGTTGGTGATGGAGGGGAAGGCGAAGGCGTTGCTGTAGAAGGTGGTATAGTCTTGTGTCTGCGTATGTGGTCGCAGTATCGGGCACCTCCTTCAACCCACGCCGTCAACATCAGATCTGCGTCCATGACCGCCTGCAACGGATTTGTCAGTTTGATGGAAAATTCTGACTTCAGTGCAATCTGTCGGACCGCCTTAGACAACAGCGCTTAACCTGATCCACCTTAAGTTGCACCAAATATAAATAGCACAATCATTATTACAACTCCCACTATGACTATCTTGCCAACTGAATTAGCGGGGCTGGTCGCTTTAGAGGGATTTTTCTCATCTTTCGAATTGCTTCGAATAGAAGGAGTTTTCCTTACCGCTGAAAAGCCTGGCTCTATAAGCCTTATGACTTCAGTCAACTCATTCCGGTGCTCTTCGCGATCAGAATATTTTTCTAGCAACGACTTATAATAATCTGCAGGCGACACACCATTAGGGCCTTTAGCTCGCGGATCAGCGCCCAACTCTAGGAGCGTCTTTACTGTTTTCACACCTCTATCATCGCCATAGGGACCGTTGTATGCAAGAAGAGGCGTGCACGTCCTAGAGCCCACTATTACAAAACCTGTTTCGTTGACATTCGCGCCAAGTTTGACCAGCAGTGGGATGTCTTCATAGAGACCCTGTTGAACTATGGAATGTAGCGGCTGCCAACTCTTACAAGTATCAAAGGAGCAATTGTTTGCGATTAGCCATTTTAGAACCGCTTCAAAGCGCGGATCTCCATCTTGTTTAACCTGTTGCCTTCTGTATGCAATCACCGATTGGAGCGCGCTACACCATGCATACCTATCCAAAGGTGGCCAACTCAAAGCTGCACTGCGATTGACTAAGTACGCAAGTGCCTCGATGTTTCGCAAGCGCGCCGCGTCATTGACCGCTCGATGACCATTCGAGGCCTGCTGATTAATTTGATATTCTTGGTCTGCGAGGAAGCGAAGCATTGGCGTCGTTCCTGTGGAGCCGCAGGCCTTTAAGGCTACCTGATACGGGAATTCATACAAATAGTCCGGATGCTCAAATTGACTAATATTCTGTACGCCTTTATGCCCAAGCCAGTTCCTAACCTCTCGAATATTTCCGGACGCGATGGCATCAAGGAATCTTTGCTTTGCGCTCATCCTTTTTTTGCTCTTCTAGCCTGCATATTTTGCCACTTCCACTGCCCGAGAAAGTGAATCGAAGGTTCCACGCCAGTATTTACCATCACGGTAGATTACATAGGTCCTAGAGAACATCATATCGCTGCTGCCCTCTCGAATCTCGTATTTATGATTTTTTCCATAGATAACTTCTTTTACATCACCTTGGGCCACGCAATACTCCCTGGTCGCATAATCCTATGATTCGCTTGTGCAGCTGTACTTTCGTAGATGGTAAAGCTAGTACATCTCGATTTTCTTCTCAAGTTCCCGCTTTGCGGACGCTTGTGTGGCCAACGTTCGGTACAGTGACCTCCAGAGTGAGAGTTGTGCCGGGTTTTCCGTGACGGATTTGGAGGTCGGGAGAGAGGCTCCCGGCTGGCCCGTCGCGGAGATATCCCGATGACCAAGCAAGCGAAGATCACCCTCAGCGCTTCGCGCGACATCCCCTTCAAC
>CAYMRW010000004.1:0-34040 GCA_964392825.1 uncultured Rhodobacterales bacterium | reverse complement strand
CGTAGGCCTTGGCCAGCGTGCCGTTGACGATGTCGATCCGGTGCATCAGCCGGTCGCGCTCGGCGACGCCCGCGCCGCGCCGGCCGTACATGCCGACCGCGTGCACCTCGTCGATGTAGGTCAGCGCCCCGAACTCCTCGGCGAGGTCGCAGATCGCGGGGATCGGCCCGAAGTCGCCATCCATGGAGTAGATCGACTCGAACGCGATCACGATCGGACGGCCCAGCTCGATCGACTCGAGGATCTCGCGCAGATGCGCGGTGTCGTTGTGGCGGAAGATCCGCTTCTCGCAGCGCCCGCGCCGGATCCCCTGGATCATCGAGGCGTGGTTGAGCTGGTCGGAGACGATGACGAGCCCCGGAAATAGGTCGGGCAGCGTCGACAGCGTCGCGTCGTTGGCGATGTAGGCGGAGGTGAAGAGCAGCGCCGCCTCCTTGCCGTGAAGGTCCGCGAGCTCGGCCTCCAGCGCCTTGTGGTAGACGGTCGTGCCGGAGATGTTGCGCGTGCCACCCGAGCCCGCGCCGGCCGCGTCGATCGCCGTGTGCATCGCCTTGAGCACGACCGGGTGCTGGCCCATGCCGAGGTAGTCGTTGCCGCACCAGACGGTGACCGGCCGCTCAGTGCCGTCGGGCCGGCGCCAGGTGGCGTTCGGATAGGCGCCGCGCCGACGCTCGATGTCGACGAAGGTCCGGTAGCGCCCCTCGTCGTGGAGGCGCTGGAGCGCGGCATCGATCATGGCTGCGTAGGTCATCCGGCTCTCTCCCCGTCGTCTTTCGTTGCGCGAAGGCTCGGCCTCCACGGCTCCAGCGTCGGCTTTCCCGCGCTCCACAACGCTCGCGCGCTGCTCACGCGGCCAGGCCCCTGCAGCGGCCAAGAGCGTCGGCGATCAGCGCCGGTACCTCCGGCCTCGTGCCGATCGGCGGCAGGATCGGGCCGGGAAAGCTTCCCTCGCCAAGTGCCTCGGGCAGGTCCTCGTTCACATGGCCGTTCGCCGCGGCGAAGAACGGCAGGCAAAGCGCAGGGGCATCGAGCCTCCCCGCTTGGTTGAGGAACGGGCTTTCGTCGACGAAGCCGCAGCTGACGGCGCGAAACGCGCCGGCACCTGCGATCCGGGCGGCCACGCGCCGGGCGGCGGCCGACGGCCGCGGATCGGACGGAGAGCCGTGTGCGGCGAGGAGAAGGTGAGACCGAACGGGTTCGAGGCCGGCGTCTCGGGCGCCCTCGACCGCAGCCGTGAGCGACAGCTCGGCCACCGCGGGGTCGACGCCGAACGGCGGCAGGATGTTCACCGGGCCGTCCCAGGCCTTGGCGATGCGACGCGGCAGACGCGTGCTGACGAACCAGCCGTCGGCCATGAAGAGCGGATAGACGTCGATCGGCCCGGGGCCGAGCGTCGACAGGGCGCGCGCGAGCGTGCCGTCGCCGGCGAGCGTCGCGCTGCCGACGCGGACGCCGGGCACGTGGCGGGCGATCTCGGCGGCGAGTGCGGCAAGGGCCGCCTCGGGCGCGTCGGGCGCCGAGGGCTGGCCGTGCGTGACGATGAGCATCGCAGTCATGGCAGGGAAGCTCCTGACGGGCGCCGGCCGTCCTCGGCCTCGGATTTTCCGGCGGTGGCCGCCTTCATGTCTCGCCGAAGGGAGGTGTGCGCCGGCAGCAGCAGCACCGTGGGGAGATGTTCAATGGCTTGTTCCATCCGAGAATGTGATCTTGTTCCACACGTTGTACTTGCCTGAGGGTTTGCGCATCGGCAGCCGCTTCACCTCCTCCAGCGTGGCGGCGTCGTAGACGATGACGGCGCCGTCATCTTCCCAGACGCTGACGAGGGCATGGCGGCCGTCGCGGTCGAACTCGACATGGGCGACGGTGGCGCCGGGCACGGGCCGCAGCGTCTTGACGATCTCGAGCGACTGCTTGTCGATGACGTGGATCGCGTCGCGGTTCGGGCCGAAGAAGACGTCGGCCCAGACGTAGGGGCTTTCCTCGTGGCTGCGCAGGAAGAAGCCGGGGCCGAGTGTCTCGATCTCGCCCACGACCCTCCAGTCGTCCACGTCGATGACCGAGAGCCGCGCCTCCCTCAGATGCGGCGTCGCCATCACCCGGTGCCCGTCGCGCAGCCAGGTGATGCCGGAGCCGAGATGCGGCAGGCCCGGCAGCGGCAGCCGCACGATCTCCCGACCGACGATCAGGTTGACGACCACGCCCGTCTCTCCGTCACGCGCGGCGCCAATCAGGTTCCGGTAGTCCGGCGTGAAGAAGAAGTCGTCCACCGGCTCGTCGAGCTCAATTCGCCGACGGGCGAAGAGGCCCTTCTGGGCGCCGAGCGACTCCTCCATCCCGGTCTCGTAGCTGTGCACGAAGCCGTCGTGGAACGGCCCGGCCTCCGGATCGGTGGCGATCTCCCAGATCTCGGGCGCGTCCTTGAGTGCCAGGATGAAGCTGTCGCGGGGCGGCGCCTGGTAGACGGCGGAGACGCGGCTCGGCGCGCCGTCGCGGCCGACGACGTCGATCACGCGGGCGGGCTGCAGCGTCGCAGCGTCGAGGATCGTCAGCGTCATCGGCAGGTAGTTGGCGACGGCGATCCAGCGGCCGTCGTTCGAGATCGCGATGTTGCGGCTGTTGATGCCGGCGCGCACGCGCCCGACCTCGGCCAGTGACCAGAGGTCGTACTTCTGCACCCAGCCATCGCGCGACGCGATGTAGACGAAGCGTCCGTTGGGCGAGAACTTGGGCCCGCCGTGGACGGAGAAGGGCGTGGGCGCGCGCTCCAGCACCTCGAAGCTGTCGCCGTCGACGATGCTGACGTGGTGGTCGCCCTTCTCGACCACGACGAAGAGGTTCAGGGGGTCGGCGTCGAAGACCGGCGCGGCGGCCGGCACGTAATCCGCGGCCATCTCCCGGCTCGCTTTGATCTCGTCGGGCCCCCAGGTTGGGACGGTCTTCAGAGGCGTCTCGAGCCAGGCGGCGACGGCCTCGATCTCGTCGGCGGCCAGCGTCTCCGCGAAGGCCGGCATCTGCGTCGCCACGCGGCCGTGGGCGATGACCTCGGCCACGGCCGGCCCGCGCATCCGGCTCAGCGTCTCCGGGATCAGCGCCGGGCCGGTCGCGCCGAGGCGTCCGGCGCCGTGGCAGGCGGCGCAATGCTCGGCGAAGAGCGCAGGTGCGTCCTGCGCCACAGCCGGGAGTGCCGTGACGAAGGTGAGAAGGAGAGCACGAATCATGGACACGCTCAGCCGAAGTTGTGGACGGGGTCGCGGCTCTTGCCGCGGAATGGGGTGACGGAGAGGCGGTCCGCGCCGCCTTCGACGCCGATCTCGTCGTCGGACATGAAGCAGGCGGGGTCCTCGGCCCAGGGGTCGCCAGTGAGCTGCAGCGCCCGGATCCGGGTGTTGCCGCCGCAGACCGTCTTGTAGGCGCAGGCGCCGCAGCGACCCTTGAGCGGGCGCGGCCGGCGGCGGAGCTGCGCCAGCATCGGATCGTCGCCGGTCCAGATCTCGGAGAACGGCCGCTCCTTGACGCTACCGGCGGTGTAGTCCGACCAGTAGGTGTCGGGGTGCACCTTGCCCTGCGGGTCGATGTTGGCGACGCCGAGCCCCGCGGAGTTGCCGCCCCAGGCCTTCAGCTTCTCGCGCAGCGCGGTCACGGAGTCGGCCGGAACCCGCTCCTCCGCCCAGCGGAAGAAGTAGACCGCGTCGGCGTCGTTGTTGCCGGTGACGATCTCCAGCGGGTTGTCCGACTGTGCCGCGTCCCAGGCCCAGTCGATGAGCAGGCGGATAGCGTCGCGCCCGCGCTCGCGGCTGGCGTCGTCGCCGCGGTTCTTGTCGCCCCTGCCGGCGTAGACCAGGTGGCTGAGGTAGAACTTGTCGATCCCCTCGTCGCCGCAGAGGTCCAGCATCGCCGGCAGCTGGTCGGCGTTGGCCTCGGTCATCGTGAACCGCAGGCCGACCTTGATGCCGCGCGCCTTGCAGGCGCGGATGCCGGCCAGCGCCTCGTCGAAGGCGCCCTCGCGTCCGCGGAACCAGTCGTTGAGCGGGCCGATCCCGTCGAGCGAGATGCCGACGTAGTTGAAGCCGATCGCTGCGATCCGGTCGGCGGTCTCGCCGACCACCGGCGTGCCGTTGGTCGAGAGGGCGAGGTAGCGGCAGCCCTCCCGCGCCTTCTCGGCGATCTCGAAGAAGTCGAACCGCGAGAGCGGCTCGCCGCCGGAGAGGATCAGCGCCGGAATGCGGTACGCCGCGAGGTCGTCGACCACCGCCATCGCCTGCTCATGCGTCAGCTCGCCCGGAAACGCGACGTCGGCCGAGGTGGTGTAGCAGTGCCGGCAGCGCAGGTTGCAGCGCCGCGTCAGGTTCCAGATCACCACCGGGCGGACCGGGCCGCGGCGGGGGCGCACGGGTCGCGGCGGCCGCGCGAGGTCGTGCATGTATTGCGACAGGCGGAACATCAGTCGGCTCCCTTCGCCAGCCGGAGGCCGGTCTTCTTGAGAATTCTCGTGGAGTAGAGGACGTCGGACCCGCGGCTGGCTGGCCCGAGCCTCCGGGCGATGTCGGCGCGCTTGGCCTCGACCTCGTCACGGTCGGCCCCGTGGACCATCGCGAAGAGGTTGTAGGGCCAGTCGGGCAGCGCGCGCGGGCGCAGGTAGCAGTGGCTGACGAACTCCAGCGCGCCGATCTCGGGACCGATGCGCTCGGCCTCTTCGTCGGGCACGTCCCAGACGGTCATGCCGTTCGCGACCATGCCGAGCTTGTAGTGGTTCGGCGCCGCGCCGATCCGGCGGATGACGCCACTGGACTGAAGCGCCCGGAAGCGGTCGATGACCGTTGCCTCGTCGAGGCCGACGTTGGCGGCGACCGTCGCGAACGGGTGCGGCACCAGCGGCAGCCCGCCCTGCGTGGCGGCGAGGATCAGGCGGTCGGTCTCATCGAGCCTCATGCCGTCACCCGAAAGCCGATGTAGAACTCGATGAGCTTGGGAAAGCGCAGCACCCTGAGGCCGGTCTCGGTCTCGATCGCGTCGGCGGCGCGCGCGATCCCCTCCGGCGTCTCGGTCGCCAGCACGAACCACATGTTGAGGCGGTGGGTCCGCTCGTAATTGTGCGCGACCTCGGGGTGGTCGTTGACGATGTCCGTCACCTCGTCAAACCGCTCGGGCGGCACCGCCATGGCGCAGAGGCAGAAGGCGCCGCCCATCGCCTCGGCGTCGATGAACGGACCGAAGCGGGTGATGACCCCGTCGCCGCGGAGCCGGACGAGCCGATCGAGCAGATCGTCCTCGGACAGCCCGATCTCGTCCGCAACCTCGGCGAACGGCTCCGGCACGATCGGCAGCGGCTCCTGCAGGCGGTTGATGAGCCGGCGGTCGATGGCGTCTATCCCGGTCATGCCGCCCGCCCCGCAGATATCAGCGCGCCTCGCTGCCGGAAGCAGCGCAGGCTGAACAGGACCTCCGAGGGCGCGTCGGAGATGCCGGCCGCGGCGGCGGCATCGTGCATCGCCTCGAGAGCCTCGGCCCGGGAGCGGGCGTGGAACATCGCGTAGAGGGTGTAGGGCCAGACCCCACTGACTGGTCGCCGCTCGTAACAGAGCGTGACGCCGGGTTGCGCGGCGAGGCAGGGGCCGTCCGTGTCGATCACCTCGTGCGGCAGCGCCCAGACCACCATCGGGTTCGAGGTCCAGCCGAGCGCGCGATGTCGGACGATGACGCCGAGCCGGCCGATGATGCCGCCCGCCAGGAGCGCGCGGATCCGCGCAAGCACGTGGGCCTCGTCCCGGCCGACGGCGGCTGCGAGTGCCTCGTAGGGACGGGTGACGAGCGGCAGGCCACTGGAAAGTGCCTGCAGGATGTCGGCGTCGCCCGGGCGCATGATTTCGGGGTCGGCAGGACGCGCCGGCGGGGACGGAGCCCGGTCAATTAGCGAGAAGCCGAGATCGACGTTGAACGGGCGCACCAGCCTCAGGTCCAGCACCTGCAGCCCTGTCCGGCGCTCGATGTCGCCCAGCGCATCGTCGACATGGCCGCGGTCGGGGCCGGTTGCGACGAACCAGATGTTCCACCGGTTCTCGCGCAGGTAGGAATGGTTGACGCCGGGCGTGGCGTTGATCTGCGCCGCGACCCGCTCGATATCGGCGGTCGGGGCCGCCACGGCGGCGAGCGTGCTGGCGGCGGCGGTGTTCGGCCGCGTCGTGGCGCCGACCCGGCTGATCGCGCCGGCCTCGGACAGGCGCGCGAGGCAGCGCAGCACCTCGGCCTCGGCGAGGCCGAGGGCGCGTCCGATCTCGGCGAACGGGCGCGGCATGATCGGAAGATCGCGCTGCCAGCCGTCGAGCAGGCGACGATCGAGGATATCGAGGTCGTCCCACATCAGAGGCCGGTCCGGTGCGCGCGAGAGGTGAAGAAGATGCCGGACGGGCTCTCGGCCTCGATCTCGGCCAGCTTCTCGAACGTGGCGGTGTCGTAGACGTCGACCCGGTTCGCGTCGCGCACCGAGACCCAGACCTCGTGCCCGCGCGGCGCGAACTCCATGTGCAGGACGGCCGGACCGGGGGCGAGTTCGTGGATGACCTCGCCCGTCGGCACGTCGATGACCTGCAGGCGACCGTTGTCGGGCGGGGCGAAGTTGACCCAAACGTGGCGGCCGTCGGGGCGGGCCATGGCGAAGACCGGCTGGCCGGCGACCGCGGTCCGTGCGGTCTCAATGAGTTCGGTGGCGTCGACCCACAGCACCTCGTGCCTCCCGACCGCAGGCAGGGCGAAGCGGTCGCCGGCCTTCGCCCAGCCTTCGAGGTGCGGCATCTTGTAGACCGGCAGCGCCGGATCGTCCTTGCCGTAGCCCGACAGGATGCGGCGGGGCGCTGGGCTCTCGTCCCAGAGGTCGAAGGCGGCGAGCCCGTCCTCGCCGAAAAGGCCGGCGATGTAGGTCCGCCCGTCGTTGGTGACGAGTGCGTCATAGGGGTTGTCGCCGGCGTGCCCGAGCACGGTCACCTCCGGCTCGGACCCACCGGAGAAGTCCGCCATCCAGGTCTCGCCGCTCTCCCAGAGCGAGAACACGAAGCGGCGGCCGGGGACGTCGACGAGACCGATGGTCTTGGCGCCGGTGGGGATGTCGGCCACCGGCGCGAGGGTGTCTGCGTCGAAGACCCGGACGCCGCCCGGCTCGTAATTCGACACAGCGACGAGGGCGCCGTCATCGGAGATGGCGCCCCCGATCGAGTTGCCCGCCTGCATAACGCGACCCGCGATCTCCGCCGTGGTCAGGTCCACCTTGGTGAGGCCGCCGTCGCGGCCGAAGACGTAGGCGAAGCGCTCGTCGGGCGAGAACACGACCGACGCGTGGCTGAGATCGCCCAGCCCCTCGACGCGGCCGATCGCGGCGCGCTCGGAGCGGTCGACGATCAGGAGAGAGCTGCTGGCGCGCTCGACCACGACGCCGAGGTCGCCGGTCGCGCGGATCTCCGCGGCGGCCGGGGCGGCGAGCGCGAGGAGGAGGGCGAGCAAGCGGATCATTCGGCACCCCGCTTGAGATAGCCGGCGATCCACGCCGCGTCGGCTTCGGTCAGAAGCGGCCGCCACGGCGGCATTGCCGTGCCCGAAACGCCGTCGAGGATGATCGCGGCCAATGCCTCCTCGGGCATTTCGGCCAGCGTCCCGGGGCGCAGGTCGGAGCCGAGGCCGCCCTTCATCGTCAGCCCGTGACACGAGCCGCAGTCGTGGATGACCATGGTTCGAAGGGCGTCGGCGCGGTCGGCCGACACCTGCGCCCCGGCAGGCGCCGCGGCGAGGAGGAGGATGGCGAGACTACGCATGCGCGGCCTCGCGCACCGCGCCGGCGCGACCAACGGCGTGGGCCACGATCTCCGCCTGCGGCAGCAGGGCAACGACCCAGCCGATCACGAACAGCGTCGGCGTCGGCAGCATGGCGGTGGCGGTCTCGGCGGCGATCCGTCCCAGCGTGCTAACCAGATGCCGCTCGTTCGGCGTGGTGGCCCGCGAGACGGCGAGGACCGGCAGGTCGGCGGCAAGTCCACGGTCGACGAGCCGCTCGGCGAACTCGGCGATGCTGGCGGCGCCCATGTAGACGACGAGCGTGGTCTGGTCGTCGGCGAGCCCGGCCCAGTCGAGATCGAGCGGCAGGTCGCTGCGGCAATGTCCCGTGACGTAGCGCAGTCCCGTCGCGAGCCCGCGATGGGTCAGCGGCATTCCGAGCGACGCCGCGGCGCCCTGCGCGGCAGTGACGCCGGGCACGACCTCGACATCGATCCCTGCTGCGCGCAGCGCCTCGGCCTCTTCGCCGCCGCGACCGAACACGAAGGGATCGCCGCCCTTGAGCCGCACGACGCAGGCGCGCTCCTGCGCAAGGTCGACGAGCATCTCGTTGATGCGCCCCTGCGGCACCAGATGCCGGCCCGCCGCCTTGCCGACCGGCACGAGGGGCGTCTTGGACGGGATCAGCGCGAGGATCTCGGGCGAGACAAGGCGGTCATGAACGACGACATCGGCGGCCTGCAGCGCCCTCAGGGCGCGGACCGTCAGCAGGTCGGGGTCGCCCGGACCGGCGCCGACGAGAAGGACGCGTGCGTTCTGGCTCACTGGCTCTCTCACTTCGTTGGGAGAAGCGGGGGGCGCAGATGGCCCCCCGGCTAACGCCGGCGCGTCAGTAGACGTCGGCGCGGGTGTTGTAGACGTTGAACTTGCCGGTAGGCGTGATCAGCCGCGGGTCCTTGATCACCGTCTTCAGCTCCAGCGTCTTGTCGTCGACCACGACGATGGCGCTCTCGAGGTTGGCGGCGTTCCAGACCGAGAACCAGACTTCCGTGCCCGCCTGGTTGTACTCGGGGTGAACGACGCGCGGCTGGCCCTCGGCAATGCCGGCCCACTCACCGATTGGAAGGACGGTGTATTCCGGCTCCTCGTTGGCGAGGTCGGAGATGTTGAACACCGCGACCGAGGCCGAGATCTCGGCGTCCGGATTGAGCGGCGTGTCGACGTAGAGGTGCTCGCTCTCCGGGTGGGTCTTGATGAAGAGCGATCCGCCGCCGAGGCCGTAGATCGTCTGCACCGTCTGCCACGCCTGTTCGGGGTGCCCGTCCGGATCGGTGCCGATGAACGAGATCGTGTCGTCGCCGAGGTGCGACGTGGCCCAGACGGGCCCAAACGTCGGGTGCACCAGGTTCGCGCCGCGGCCCGGGTGCGGCGTGACGCCTCCCGTCTCGACCAGCGCCTCGAGCTCGCCGTCTCGGGTGTCGACCACGGCTACCTTGTTCCGTGCGTTGGCGGCCACCATGAAATACCGCCCCGATGCGTCGAACCCGCCATCATGCAGGAAGCGCTCTGCCTCGATCTCGCGCGTCGCCAGGTTCTGGAGGTCGGTATAGTCGACGAGCTGGATCTTGCCCGTCTCCTTCACGTTGACGATGAACTCCGGCCGCTCGTGCGATCCGACAATCGAGGCGACCCGCGGCTCGGGGTGATACTCCTGCTCGTCGTAGATCATGCCGCGGGTCGACACGATCTTGAGCGGCTCGAGCGTGGCGCCGTCCATGATGACGTATTGCGGCGGCCAGTAGGCGCCGGCGATGGCGTACCTGTCCTCGTAGCCCTCGAACTTCGAGGTCTCGACGGACCGCGCCTCGGAGCCGATCTTGATCGAGGCGACGATGGTCGGTTCCTCCATCCAGAGGTCGATCATCTTCACGTCCGCATCCCGGCCGATAACGAAGAGGTAGCGGCCCGAGGCGGACATCCGGCTGATGTGGACGGCATAGCCGGTCTCGAAGATCTTGATGATCTCGTAGCTGGAGCCGTCGATCAGCGCGACCTCGCCCGCATCCCGCAGCGTCACCGAGAAGATGTTGTCGATGTCGAGGTCGTTCTGCTTTTCGGTCGGACGCTCCTCGGGCGGCACGATGAGCTGCCATGAGGCGCGCATCTTGTCCATGCCGAACTCGGGCGGCGCGGGCGGCTCGACCAGGAGGTAGCGGGCGAGCATGTCGATCTCGTCCTCCGACAGCTCGCCGGACGTGCCCCAGTTCGGCATGCCCGCGGGGCTGCCGTAGGTCATGAAGGTGGTCAAGTGGTCGTAGCCCAGCTCGCGGGTCAGGTCCGGGGTCAGCGCATTGCCGGTGGCGCCCTTGCGCAGCACGCCATGGCAGCCGGCGCAGCGCTGGAAGTAGATGTCCGCCGCCTGCTGGAACTCCTCCTGAGAGATAACCGGATCATCCGGCTTGAGCCCCGGAACCTCGACGTCGATGTCGGCGAGCCGGTCGGCGCTCCACTGGTAGCGGTCCTGCGGCTCGGTATCATGGCCCTCTATCGGATCAGGGACTTCCTCGACGGTCTGCTCGGCGTCCTGCGCGAGCGCCATCGAACCCACGAGAACCAGCGGTAGCGCTGCGCCTGCGAGGAATCTGGTCCGTGCGGACCCCGTGAATCTGGTCATTCCCGATCTCTCCGGTCGTTGCGGTGGGTTCACACCCGGACCTTCGGCGGCGCGACGCTCCACCTCCTTGACTTTGGTTAAGGCTGCTGAGTGCGCCGGCCGAAAAGATGAGGACATGAGACCGGGGTGCATTCTTGGGTTGATCGCGCTCGTCCTGCTGGCGGCGGGCGTCGCCTCGGCACAGGTGCGCGCATTGCAACCCCAGGCTGACCCCTTCGCCGCGCCCGACGCCGAACTGGCGCAGCGGATCTTCGATGCCGGCGGCCCGCTCACGGTCCTGCGGATCGACACGCCGCCGCAGGGCTGGCGGGTGGAGGGACCCGACGGCCTTGTGGGATACATCGGCTCGACCTGGGAGCTGGCGCAGGCGACGGGCTACAGCGGGCAGCCGATCGACGTGCTGGTGGGCGTGACGCCGGAGGCCGAGATCGCAGGCGCCGAATTGGTGCGGCAGAGCGAGCCGGTGCTGACGCTCGGCATCTCCGAAGGGGACATATCGGCCTACGTGAACGCGTTCCGCGGCATCGACCTGAAGGCCGAGCAGGTGACCGCCTTCGGCGCCCGCTCAGGACTGCCCGACGTGATCGCGCGCGCCACGGTCTCGACCGGCGTGATCCGCGACGCGATCCTGCGCACCGCCCGCACCCTGGCGCTGGGCCGTGGCCTCGTGGGACAAGGGGCGGCACGCATCGACCGCACCTCCTGGGATCCCGCCGACTGGCAAGCCCTGGTCGAATCCGGAGCTCTCGCGCACCTCGAGGTTCCGATGGCGGAGGCGCGGGAGGCGCTCGCCGATGCGATCGTGCCGTTGCCGGAGGATGAGGGTACCTTCTTCGAGATGTGGGCCGGCATCCTCGACCCGCCGACGATCGGCCGGAACCTGCTCGGCCAGCAGGACTACTCGAGGCTCATCGCGCGCATGGAGCCGACCGACGCCGCGCTGTTGGTGGCCTCACGCGGTCTGCACACCCATCGTGGCGCCGACTGGCGGCGGTCGGGCGTCTTCGACCGGATCGAGGTGCACCAGGAGGCGGAAACCTTCACGCTAACCGAGGAGGACTTCCTGCGGATCGACGCGCTTGAGATCGAAGGCGCGCCCCAACTGCGGGAGATCAGCGCCTTCCGACTGGGCGATTCGAGCTTCGATCCGACTGCGCCCTTTCGCGTGGTCGTCACCGCCACCCGGCCGACCGGCGACGGCGAGGCGGCGTTCCGGATGGAGCTGCGATACGCTCTGCCAGCGACGTTCCTGCTGCCGCCGCCCGACGAGACGCCGCTCTGGGTCTCTGCCTGGACCTCCAGCGTGCCCGAGATCGCGGCGGTCGGCGCAATGCTGTCGGTGTTAACCGGCATCCTGTTCTTTCAGGAGCAGTTTGTGAGGCGTCCGCGCCTCTGGCAGTACGGCCGCTGGGCGTTCCTGACGGTCACGCTCGTCTGGCTGGGCTGGATCGCGGGCGGGCAGCTCTCGATCGTCCAGGTGGTCGCCTTCGTCCAGTCGCTCCTGACCGGCTTCCGGTGGGAGACGTTCCTGATCGAGCCGATCATCTTCATCCTCTGGAGCTTCGTGGCACTCGGGCTCCTGTTCTGGGGCCGAGGCGTCTTCTGCGGCTGGCTCTGTCCGTTCGGCGCGCTGCAGGAGCTGTCGAACGCCGTCGCCAAGCGACTGGGGGTTCCGCAGGTCGCGGTGCCCCTCGCGCTCCACGAACGGCTCTGGGTCATCAAGTACACGCTCTTCGTCGTGATCCTCGGCCTGTCGTTCTACTCGATGAAGCTGAGCCTCGTCGCGGCCGAGGTGGAGCCGTTCAAGACCGCGATCTCGATGCGCTTCATGCGGGCGTGGCCGTTCGTGGCGTTCGCGGTGGCGATGCTGACGGCGGGCCTCTTCATCGAGCGGTTCTACTGCCGCTATGTCTGTCCGCTCGGCGCGGCGCTGGCGATCCCGGCGAAGCTGAAGATCTTCGACTGGCTGCGCCGGCGCCCGCAATGCGGGCGCGAGTGCCGCCTCTGCGAGATCAAATGTCCGGTCGGCGCGATCGACCCGCTCGGCCGGATCAATCCCAACGAGTGCGTGCTCTGCCTGCGCTGCCAGACGATCCTCTACGACCCCGAGACCTGCACGGTTCTCGTGGCGCGGCGGGCCCGCCGCGCCCGGGCCGAGGCGGCGTCGGCATGAGGCGGCGGCGCTTCCTTGTCCTGGCCGCTTCAGCCGCCCTGCTCGGCCGCGGCGCACGCGCCGACCGGTGGGAGTGGCGCGGCGACGCCCTGGGGGCCGAGGCGCGGATCGTGCTCACGGGCGACCGCGATGCGGCGCGTGCGGCGCTGACGGAGGTCGCGGCGGAGATCGAGCGGCTGGAGGCGATCTTCAGCCTCCATCGAAGCGACAGTCAGCTTTCGCGACTGAACGCCGAGGGAGTTCTCACCGCGCCGGCACGCGATCTGACTTTGGGGCTGGCCGCGGCGACGCGCTGGCGGCTGGCGACCGAGGGGGCCTTCGACCCTGCGGTGCAGCCGCTCTGGCAGGCCGCCGCAGCGGGGGAGCCACGGCTGCCGATGGAACGCGTCGCCGCGGCTCGGGTCGACCTGTCACCGGGACGGGTGGCGCTGTCTGCGGGTGCGGCGCTGACGCTGAACGGCATCGCGCAGGGCATCATCGCCGACCGGGTCGCGGCGTTGCTGACCGCCGCCGGCTTCGAGGCGCCGGTGATCGACACCGGCGAGATGCAGCTTCCCGGCCGCGAACGCCGGCGGGTGCGACTGCCGGAGGCCGGGCTGGATCTCGCCCTTGCGCAGGCGGCCGTGGCGACCTCGGCGCCGGGCGCGATGCGCCTGGGCGCGCACCATCACCTCTTCGACCCCCGCCGCGGGACCTGCCCCGATCGCTGGCGGACGGTCACGGTCGTCGGCCCCGACGCCACGACGGCCGACGCGCTCTCGACCGCCTTCGCCGTGTCGGAGCCCGAGCGCATCGGCGACCTCGTCCCGCACGGCTGCCTCGTCATCGCGATCGATGAGGAGGGCTCGGTCCGACGCTTCGGTCGTTCGGAGGGTGTCCTCGGATGATTCCGCTACCCGGGATCATTGCCCTGCCGCCTGTGATGCGTCCGGCGTCCGTGACGTGCCGCCGGGCTGTCGCCTCGCGCGACGCCATCTGGCAGCTATCGCGCGCGGCCGGAACAAGAGAAAGGTTGCCGCCGGACTTGCGGCCCTCCAACGCCCGCAGGATGATGACCCGCTCTGCATGCTGCGGGTTCCCGCCGGAGCAGGCCATGCAACCTTTTCCGCCCCGACAGGTTGGCAAAGGCGAAGCTGGGACGCTCCGGTCGTCGCCGGACGATGAGTTGTTAGCGCCGGCCGCGAGCGCCGTGCATCGAGGGGTGGGCATGCTGCATCGAGAGGACCGGCTGAAGGCGATCGGGTCTCCGCTGATCGCGGGTCTGCCGCCGGAGGTGCGCGAGGTGCTGCTCGACTCCGGTTCGATCCGCGCCTTCGATCGCGGCACCACGATCTTCCTGCAGGGCGAGCCGGCGCGCGTCTTCTACATCGTCCTCGAGGGCTGGGTGAAGCTCTACCGGATCGCGCACAGTGGCGCCGAAGTCGTCGTGGCCTGCTTCACCGAGGGGCAGAGCTTCGCCGAAGCCGTGGTGCTGCAGCAGGGAGACTACCCGGTCCACGCCGAGGCGGTCACCGGCTGCCGCCTGATGACCGTGCAGGGACAGGTCCTGACCGACCTGATGGCGCAGAACCCGAGCATCGTCACGTCGATCCTCGCCACGATGTACCAGCACTTCCACGGCCTGGTGGCGCAGATCGAGCATCTCAAGGCCAAGTCCGGCGCGCAGCGCGTCGCGGATTTCCTGCTGGAGCTCTGCCCGGCGGACGCCGAGAGCTGCAGCGTCTGGCTGCCCTTTGAGAAGTCGCTGATCGCCGGGCGGCTCGGCATGAAGCCCGAGAGCCTGTCGCGGGCATTTTCCCGCCTGAACGCGGTCGGCGTGCAAATTGACCACGAGACCGCGACGATCGCCGACACAAGGCGCCTGCGGGCCTACACCGAAGAGGATCCTGCGAATGCATGGAGCCGCTGATGCCTGACCGCCTCGCGCGCGTTCTTGCGGCCATCGACATGGCCAACGCAGCCGACCCGACGCCGGAGCGGGACGGCCACGCGGAGCGGCCCGCGGCGCTGCTCTACGGACAGCGTATGTCGCAAGAACTCGAGCGGTTGTGCCCGGAAGCGTCGGAGGCGCTGCGGATCGCGGCGCGGGGTCAGCACATCGAGCGCTGGACCTCGCCGCGGAACACCTACCCGGAGGGGCGTGCCGGTTATCTCGCCTGGCGGACCGATCTCGGCCGCTTCCACGCCGAGCGGGTAGCGGGCCTCATGCAAGAGGCGGGCTACGCGGAGGCGGACTGCGACCGCGTCGCCCGTCTCCTGCGGAAGGAAGGCATCAAGCGCGACCCGGAGGCGCAGATGCTGGAAGATGTGATCTGCTTCGTCTTCATGCGCTGGTATCTCGCGGATTTCGCCGCCGGCCAGAGCCCCGAGGCACTCGACCGGATCGTCGCCAAGACGGCGCGCAAGATGTCACCGGAGGGGCGGCACCGCGCTGCGCGCGAGTTCGACCTGCCCCAGGCTCTGGCACCGTACTTCGCCGCCTGAAGGGCCACGTCCGCCGCTGAGTGCAATTGGACAGAAAAAGCGCGGCGCCGATCTTGACGCCGCGCTCTTCATTTCCTCGCCGAACCGCGCGAGGCCGGTGAGGCTTCGGTCAGGAGCCGGCCTCGACGTTCTCGAGCAGGAGCGCCATGCGCTCGGCCGCCTTGCCGGGATACTTCTCTGACGAAACGGCATCCAGGTTCGGAGCGGAGTCGCCTACCTGGATCAGCGCGACCATCCCGAGCGGATAGTGCGGAAGGCACTTGACGGGGTGGAGGCCCTCGACCTCCATCGTCACGCTTACCTCCTGGTTGACCCGCCCCTTGAAGGCCTCAGCCCCCTCCGGAAGCGTGCCGAGGATCGACTCGGCGTTGTGGCTCTTGTCTGTCGGAACGAAGGTCACGGTGTCGCCTGGCGCAACCTTGAGGAAGGCCGGCTCGAACACCATGGTCTCGCCATCCGATCCCTTGTTCAGCATCTCCACTGTATGCTCCTCCGCAGCCACTGCGCTGGCGAGGGCGAGGCTTGCGCCGATGATGGTAGCGGTCAGTCTCATGGTCTTCCTCCTTAGCACGTTGCCTCGAACGGCAACCAAAAAATGAGCCTGACGGCAGGCCGCGCGCGAAGGTCGCGCACGTCCGCCCGCCGTCCGATCTGCTCGGCACGTCCGTAGCCGAAGAGCGTTCGGAGGCATTTGACTTTCGTTAAGGTGGAGCCTCTGCCGGTGCTGCACGGTCCCCCGGAAACCGATGGCCTCCGGAGATCCGCCCATGCGCGAAGTCATGACGAAATCGATGGCCCGCAACATCTTCTACGGGGGATCTCTCTTCTTCATCGTGATCTTCGTCGGCCTGACGGTTCACAGCCACAATTACATCGTCAACCGCTCCACCCCTCCGATGAGCGAGGCGGTCGCCGCCGGCAAGCACGTGTGGGAGCGGCACACCTGCATCAACTGCCACACGCTGCTCGGTGAGGGTGCGTACTACGCCCCCGAGCTCGCGAACGTGATGACGCGCTGGGGCGTGGCCGATGACCCCGAGATCGCGTTCGACGTCCTGAAAGGCTGGATGGAGGCGCAGCCGAGCCAGATCGAAGGGCGCCGGCAGATGCCGCAATTCAACCTGACCGACCAGCAGATCCGGGATCTCGCCGCCTTCCTTCTCTTCGTCGACGAGATCGACGCGCAGGACTGGCCGCCGAACGAGGCCGGCTGAGGCCAACACCGCGACGAACCAGCTCAAGGAACTGCAGACCATGAAATACGAGACCCAGAAGATCGCCTACTGGTACTTCATCAGCGCCCTGGCGCTCTTCGCGGTTCAGGTACTCGGCGGGCTGACGGCGGGCTGGATCTACGTCGACCCGAACTTCCTGTCCGAGATCCTGCCGTTCAGCGTGATCCGCATGGTGCATACCAATGCGCTGATCGTGTGGCTGATCCTCGGCTTCTGCGGCGCGGCATATTTCATCCTGCCGGAGGAGACCGAGACCGAGATATGGTCGCCGACGCTGGCCTACGCACAGCTCGCGATCTTCCTGATCGGCACCCTCGGCGCCGTGATCACCTACCTCTTCGACCTCTTCAACGGCGTCCCCTGGCTCAGCAAGGAGGGGCGCGAGTTCCTGGAGCAGCCCTACTGGGTCAAGATCGGCCTGGTGATCGCGGTGGTCATGTTCCTCGTGAACATCGGCATGACGATCCTGAAGGGCCGCAAGACCGCCATCACCAACGTGCTGTTCCTCGGGCTCGCCGGCCTGACGCTGTTTCTCTTCGCGCTCTACAACCCGGAGAACATCTCGGTCGACAAGATGTACTGGTGGTACGTCGTGCATCTCTGGGTCGAGGGCGTGTGGGAGCTGATCATGTCGGCGATCCTCGCCTTCCTTCTGCTGAAGCTCACCGGCGTCGACCGCGAGGTGATCGAGAAGTGGCTCTACGCGATCGTGGCTCTGGCGCTCTTCTCGGGCATCCTTGGCACCGGCCACCACTACTACTGGATCGGCACGCCGGGGTACTGGCAGTGGGTGGGCTCGATCTTCTCGACGCTCGAGGTGGTGCCGTTCTTCGCGATGATGGCGTTCAGCTTCGTGATGGTCTGGAAGGGCAAGCGCGATCATCCGAACAAGGCGGCGCTGCTCTGGTCGCTCGGCGCGACGACGATGGCGTTCTTCGGGGCCGGCGTCTGGGGCTTCCTGCACACGCTCCACGGGGTCAACTACTACACCCACGGCACGCAGATCACCGCCGCGCACGGCCACCTCGCGTTCTTCGGGGCCTATGTGTCGCTGAACCTCGCGATCTTCACCTACGCGATGCCGATCCTGAAGAACCGCGACCCCTACAACCAGGTGCTGAACATGGGCTCGTTCTGGCTGATGAGCGGCGGGATGGCGTTCATGACGTTCACGCTGACCTTCGCGGGAGTGGTGCAGACGCACATGCAGCGCGTCCTCGGAGAGTACTACATGGACGTGCAGGACCAGCTCGCGATCTTCTACATCATGCGCTTCGGCTCCGGCGTGGCGGTCGTGCTGGGCGCGCTCGTCTTCATCTACGCGGTTCTGATGCCGCGGCGCGAGGTGGTGTCGCGCTCGGCCTCGGTCGCGGCGGAGTAGAGCATGAACGCGATGACCAAGCCGCGCGAGGCCGCTGTTGACGTCCCGTTCTATCTCGAGCAGGGCGACGAGCGCGCCCTATTCGAAATGGCCTTTCGCAAGGGGCTGCCCTTGCTCCTCAAGGGGCCGACAGGCTGCGGCAAGACGCGGTTCGTCTCGCACATGGCGGCGCGGCTGGGGCGGCCGCTCTACACCGTCGCCTGCCATGACGACGTGTCGGCGGCCGACCTCGTCGGCCGGTACCTGCTCCGCGGCGGCGAGACGGTCTGGGTCGACGGGCCACTGACCCGCGCCGTACGCGAGGGGGCCATCTGCTATCTCGACGAGGTGGTGGAGGCGCGCAAGGACGTCACCGTGGTGCTGCACCCGCTGACCGACGACCGCCGCATCCTGCCGATCGACCGCACCGGCGAGACGCTGAAGGCGGCGCCGGGCTTCATGCTGGTGGCCTCCTACAACCCCGGCTACCAAAACATCCTGAAAACGCTGAAGCCCTCGACCCGCCAGCGCTTCCTCGCGATCGAGTTCGACTTCCCGCGCCCCGAGGAGGAGGCCGAGATCGTCGCGACCGAAAGCGGCCTCGACCGCGAGCGCGCGAAGACGCTGGTGCGGCTCGCGGGCAAGCTGCGCGCGCTCAAGGGCCAGGATCTCGAGGAAGGCGTCTCGACGCGGCTCGTGGTCTACTGCGCGACCCTGATCGGCGAGGGAATGTCGGTCGACCACGCGGTGCGCGCGGCGATGATCGAGCCGCTGACCGACGACGCCGACGTCCGCGCCGGACTTCTCGACATCGTCGCGGCGGTCTTCGGCTGAAGCCTTGGCCCAGCATCTCGACATCGAGCCCTGGGAGCCGGAGGAGACCGTCGGCAAGCTCTGGCACGCCTTCGCGACAAGGCTCTCCGCGCCGACGGAGCACGACGAGGCCGCAGTCGAACTCGACGAGATGTCGGGCCGCCTGGCGGTGCTGTTCCGCGGCCTCGGCGGCGGCGCGTCGGTGCTGATCGAGCCCGCCGCGCGCGAGGCGTCCGCCCATCGGCGCGGCCTGCGGCAGCGGCTCGGCGCCACGCACGAGCGGCTGGAGCCGGCGTCGTTCGACGGCGAGCGCCTGCTTCTGCCGGCGCGGATCTCGGCCTTTCCCGAGCGGAAGGACAACGCCGCGCTCTACCTCTGGCTGGCCGCTGCGGCCGCGCACGCCCCTGCGCCGTCGGAGCGCGCCGATCCCCTGGTTGCCGACGTGCTCGCGCTCCGCGCCGCGCGGGCGATGACCCGCAGGACGCTCGCCGAATGTCCCGGATTGCGCCGAAGTTGGGAACGGCTGGCAGCACTCTGCCTGGCCGCGCGGCCGGACGCCGCCCGTCCCCGGTGGGAGGCGGCGGTCGAGGCGGTGATCCGGCGGATGCTCGGCGATCCTGCGGACCTCGGCTCGGAGGCAGCCGCCATCCACGCCGCGGTCGACGGTGAGGGCGAGCCCGCGTTCACGGCGCCGGCCGGTTACCATACGCCGGCTCCGGTTCCGGTCTGGCCGCAGCTCGTGGCGGCAGCGGCAGGCGGCGCCTCGGCCGGGGACGAGCCCGATCCCGCGACGCGGGCCGCGGAGCACGCGGAGGGCAAGCGCCTCAAGGCGCGCCGGGTGCAGACCGATCAGGCCGAGCGGCGCGACAGCCTCGTCCTGCACAAGTTCGAGGCGATCTTCTCCTGGGCCGAGTTTCTCAACATGAACCGCAAGGTCGAGGATGATGACGAGGAGGGCGCGAAGAAGGCCGCCGACGATGCCGACGAAGTGGGGCTCGGGCAGATTTCCAAGCGCGCCGCGACCCGGCTCAAGCTGCATCTCGACCTCGCCCCGTCGGACGTCGACCGGGAGCGGGTGTCGGGGGAGCATGTCTATCCCGAGTGGGACCAGCGCCGCCGCGCCTACCTTCCCGGCCACGCCCGCGTGCTCGCCGCTGCGGCCGAACCTGCGGCAGAAGCGCCGGGCTTCGTGACGGATGCGCGCGCGCGACGCCGGGTCCGTCACGTGCGCCGGCAGTTCGAGGCGCTGCGCCCGGCGCGGGTCGTCCTGCCGCGGCAGATCGACGGCGACGAGATCGACCTTGACGCAGCGGTGCGCGCCCGCGTCGACCTCTCCGCCCGCGGCGAGGGATCGGACCGCCTCTGGCTCTCGTCGCGCACGGCGCAGCGCAGCCTCGCGGTGTCGATCCTGCTCGACGCCTCGCGTTCGACCGAAAGCGCCTGCGGCGACCGCAGCGTCATCGGGGTCGAGAAGGAGGCGCTGGCCGCGCTGGCCTGGGGGCTCGACGCCTGCGGCGACGAGACCGCGATCCGCAGCTTCTCGTCGCTGCGCAGGAACCGGGTCTACGTGAACGAGGTCAAGGGGTTCGACGAGGCGATGGGGCCTAAGATCGAGGCGCGGATCGAAGGTCTGAGGCCCGGCTTCTACACCCGCCTCGGCGCGGCGATCCGGCACGTCTCCGCCGAGCTGGCGGAGCGCCCGCGCAAGCGCCGCCTGCTGCTCGTCGTGACCGACGGCAAGCCGAACGACCTCGACCATTACGAGGGCCGTCACGGCATCGAGGACAGCCGGATGGCGGTGCGAGAGGCGCGGCGCATGGGTCACGCGGTGCACGGCGTCATCGTCGCGCATCGCAACGAGGGCTGGTTCCCGCGTATCTTTGGTCGCGGCGGCTTTTCCGTCCTGCCCGACCCCGAGCGGCTGACCGCGGCCCTGCCCGACATCTATCGGCACCTCGTCGGCGCGTGACCTCCGACGCCGAGAACGTCGCGGGAGAGCTGCCCGGCGAGCCGATCATGTGGATCCTGATCGGCAGCGAGCTTGCGGTCTTCGGCGGCGGCCTCGGCGCCTTCCTCGGCGCGCGGGCGCTCGACCCCGCGACGTTCGCCGCGGGCGCGGCGACCCTCGACCGCACCGCGGGAGCGCTCAACACCCTCGTCCTCGTCACGTCGGGCTTCTGCGCCGCGGTCGCGGCCCTATGCGCCGAGGCTGGGCGCGCGGGCGCGACGCGCGCCTGGCTCGGCTCCGCGTCGGCTCTCGGCCTCGTCTTCCTGCTCGTCAAGGCGCGCGAGTACGCGGACAAGGCGGCGCACGGCATCGGGATCGAGACCGACACCTTCTTCACCTTCTACTATCTCCTGACCGGCTTCCACGCGCTGCACGTCGCGGCAGGGATGATCATCCTCGGCCTCGTCGCGATCCGACCGACGGCCTCGGGCGTGGAGGCCGGGGCGCAGTTCTGGCACATGGTCGATCTGGTCTGGGTGCTGCTCTTTCCCGTCGTCTACCTGATGGCATGAACTCCGATCGCGATCTTCGCCGCGCCCTCGCCGGGCTGGTCGTTCTGGGCCTCGCCACGACCGGCATCGCGATCCTGCGCGACGGAGCGGCAAATCTTTGGCCGCCCTTTGCGGCGGCGGCGCTGCTGGTGCTGGCGGGCCTGAAGGCGGAGATCATCCTCGGGCGCTACCTCACGCTCCGGGCGGCGCCCGCCTGGCTGCGGGGCTTTCGCGCCGCGATCGTGCTGCTGCTCGCGATCCAGTACGCGATCTGGCTGGTGCCGGTCCTGGCGTGAGCGGCATCGCCTGCAGCCGATCGCCGACCTGCCAAGAAGTCGGCCGCCGCTTGACTGTCGTCAAGGGAGATTGCGCCGCGACTGTCTACCCTTGGGTGACCGTTCGGATGGAGGGAGCCATGCGTTCCGCGCTGCTCATCACCGCGTTTGCGCTTTTCTCGACGGCCGGGACCACGGCCGAGACCGCGGCGCGCGGCGGCGTCCCGGTGGAGTCCGGCCCAGGACCGTTGACGCCGTGGCTCGCGCTGGCCTCGGTCGCGCTCGTGGCGGCGCTGATCGCAGCCCAGTGGCTGATCAGCCGCGGTCCGCGCCGATGATCCGCTGGCGCGACGAGAGCGGCCGGTGGTCCGTGGCGCTGCTCGCGGTCGTGCTGTATCCGGCGGCCTTCGGCGCGGCGGCGGTGAACCTCTTCTTCCTTGCGCTGCTCGGACGCGCCGTCGGCGGCCCGGACCTCTCCCCGGTCGCCGCCTGCGGCTGGGGCGCGCTCCTCGGGATCCCCGGCGCGTGGCTCTTCGCGCGCTGGATTCGCGGCCTGATGGACGAGGCCGATGCCGGAAGCTGATCGAACGGCGCTGGCCGCCGCCAATCCACACCGAAAGGAGCGTTCATGCGCCTGCACCTGTTAGCCGCCGCGTCTGTCCTGCTTTCCGCTTCGACCGCGCTTGCCGCGCCCCGAGCCGCGCTCGTCATCGGCAACGAGACGTACATGACGGGGCAGCCGGCGCCGGGGGCCGTCGCCGTGGCCCAGCGGGCGGCTGAGCTGCTCGACGCGGCCGGCTTCGAGGTGACGCTGGCGCTCGACCTCGACGGCGCGTCCGCCCCTGCCGCCCTCCGGGCGTTCGAGGATCATGTGCGCGACGCCGAGATCGCGATCGTGGTCTATGTCGGCCGCGCCGTGAGCTTCGGCGGATCGACGTGGCTGGTCCGAGTGGACGCCGACGCCGACACGGTCGCCGAGCTCGGCTTCAGCTCGCTGCCCCTGGCGCTGCCTCTGGGCATCGCGCAGCAGGCCGACTCTCCGATCGTGCTGTTCGACGGCGCCTGGCCGGCGCGCTTCGATGGCGAGCCGGGCCTCGGCGTTGGCTCGTTCCACGAACATCCGCTGGTGACCTCAGGGCTCGTCGAGATTGCCAATCCCGACGCCCTGATCGTTTCCGCCGTTCCGCCGGGCGACGAGCCCGCCCGTGTCGACGCCTCGCCCGAGTTCGTCCTGCGCGCGCTCGAGGCGTTGCTCGACGCTGATGCGGAGGTCGGAGGCGTCGAGGCGCGCCTGCGCGCCGCCCTGCCCGACGCCCACTTGCAGGGCGCGCTCTCCGGGGCCGCCGATGTCGCACTGCCCTCGGAGGAGGCGCGGGGCGAGGAGCTGGAGTTCTGGCGGCGGGCCGAGGAACAGGCCAGCGCCGAAGCCTACGCCGCCTATCTCGAGCGTTATCCCGACGGCTACTACGTCCACGCGGCGCGGGACCGTCTCGACGAACTCGAAGGCGGAGACGGTTTAGCCGCCGTCGCGGAGGACGCGCTGACGCTGACCGCGGCGCAGCGGCGGACGATTCTCAAGGCGCTTGCCGTCGAGAGCGTGCCTCCCGGCGAGGATCCCGTCGCCTTCGGACCGGAAGCGCGGGAAGCGATCCGCGCCTGGCAGGCGGCGCACGGCGAGGAGCCCACCGGCTTCCTGACCCGCGAACAGGCGCGCGATCTGCTGGCCTCCGCCGCGGAGTGAGAGCCCGAACGGTTGCGCACCACGGAAGGCCGCTGGCTTCAGCGCAACCGGCGGTCCGCAGCCTGATCGATAGCCGAGCTCGCCGGCTCAGCGCGAGTCTCGTCGACTTGGTGCTGCAGGCTGCGCGTCAGAACCGGCAGCGGCTGCCGGGATGTAGTCCCCTTAGGCAAGCGGAGCCGCCAAGTTGGTGTCAGCCATTGCGGCCTGAGTGACTGGTGGTGGGACCATGAACCTCTCGTCGACGAGAACGCTGCCGGCCCGGACGGCGAGGACTTCTCGGGTCAGGGATGCGGCGCCTCTTGGAGGCGATGAAGGTCGGTTCTCAGCGCCGCGTCGCAGCGGTCGGACAATGCATCGAAGGTCCGCACTGGGCCGATCACGACTTTGCGCCTGCGCGCCGACAGCTCAAAAAGGCATTAAGACCGGTGCTAGACGTGCATGGTGTGCGACGCGGGTACGGCTTGTGCGCTCTGCGCCGGCATCTCGCGCTGCCTGTACCTACTTCAAGACACGCCAGCGGCGCTCCTGGCCTTGGGACTTGTCGCTCACTACGTCGAGGCTGAGCTTCTTCTTGACCGATGCCGCGAGGGCGCCTCTGCTGCCAACCAGTGGCTGAGGTCATCTCCGCCATCGTTACGCCCTCCGGCTGCCGCAGGAGTTCGACGAGCTTGGCGAGCTTGGTGCCCTCGCGCGGCGCCCGCGGGCCGGCGCTCTCGGCCGCCGTGTCGGCGCGGCGGGTGGCGCGGGCGTCCTTGGCAGGGGCCGCGTCGTTTGGCGCCTCGTCGGCCGCACCCGGGGCGCTGTCGCCGGTCTCGACGCCGATCGCCTCCAGGCCTGCGCGCGTGATCGTGAGCGTGACAGCGTGACCGTCGCCGGTGGAGCGCCAGAGTGGCTGTCCGCACTCGCGGAGGTCTACCTCGACCTCTTCGAGGAGGCCCTTCTCGATCAGCGGGCCGACGACCCGCTTGGCGGCCCCGACTTTCAGCCGCTCGGGCAGCGGAAGGGCGATGCCGCCGTCGCGCTGGGCGGCCCGGCTGAGAGCGAGCGACTGGGTTTCGGTGAGGGGGGTCATGGTTGCGTCTCCAATAGCAGGACCGGCGACATGCCGGCCTTCTACTGGCCGAAGCCCCGCAGGCGGCGGAGAGGCGGCCGGACCAAGCGGACGCGGCGTACTCGCCCTCGGGAAGGCGCAGTCGGTTATCCGGCGGAGGAGCTCGGCGTAGTGCCTCAGCGTGCCGACGTCGGCCCAAATCAGCTTGTCGGGGTGGACGTTGAAGTGCTCGTCGCTGAGCGCCTGCAGCCGGCCTTTCGCAATGAAGGCGCCCTGAGCGTTGGCGGCGTTGCGAGCTTGGCGCTGCACGCGCGTGGCGGTGATGGCGCTCATGTCTTCGGCTTTTTTCCGGGCGTCGCGGCGAGTCCGCGTCGAGTGCAGCCATCATCGCTCTGCTTGGGGCGCTTATCCACTAAATAAGCGAGCAATTTCAATGCTTTCTGCAGCGGCGGGAACCGGTCGGGCAGGAGTAACGGAGCGCGTGGGCACCGCGGCCGAAACGTACTGAGGGAACGTCTGATCTACCGATCGCCGTCGGCTGAAGTGGCGGCAGCGAGTTGGTGATGGCCTCGATGGCGCGATACCTCGGCGCAATTCGAGATGATTTCGATGGCTCGAGGCGGATTCCGCCTCAGGCCATCAGCCGTCGTCGGACCAGGAACAAGTTGCCGAGCCCGAACAGCGAGAACAGCTGCGCCTCGTTCTTTGCCAAGCCCCGGTAGCGGGTCTTGCGATAGCCGAACTGGCACTTCAGCACCCGGAACGGGTGCTCGACCCTGGCCCGCAGGCGGGCGATGATCCGGTTGATGCGCTCGTCGATGGGGTGCAGCTTTCCGCCCTTTGGGGCCTTGCGCATCACGCCCCAGACCTTGCCCTGGGCGCGGAACGCCGCCTCCCGCTCGCCGCCGACATAGCCCTTGTCGCCGAACACCGCCTGCTCGTCGCCGTGCAGCAGATCGTCGAACTTCCGGCTGTCGTGCAGCTTGGCGGTGCTGGTTTCCAGCGTGTGGACCAGGCCGCTGTCGAGATCGACGCCGACATGCGCCTTCATCCCGAAGTACCAGGCGTTGCCCTTCTTCGTGCTGCTCATCTCCGGGTCGCGTGCCCCCTGCTTGTTCTTGGTCGAGCTTGGTGCGTCGATCAGCGTCGCATCGACCAGCGTGCCCTCGCGCAAGAGGATGCCCTTCTCGCGCAGGTAGGCGTTCGCCGTCTCGAAGATGGCTCGGGTCGGCCGAGGCCTCCGCTCGTCAGAGCGGTGGGACCGGACGCTTACTGAAGATCAGCGGAGACCTGAAGATCAATTAGCGGGCTTCGGCGCGCCGTGAAGAGTCGAAAGTACGCCCGCAGCGGGACGCAGATTATCATTGCGGATCAATTCTTTAGTACAGATCGGAGCATGCCGCCGCCGCGCTTGGGGATCTGTTGCCCGTGTGTTGCCCCAACGCGAAAGGCACCGAGGCGAGCGCCGGGGCCTTTTCCTAGGACTTTGATATTCTTATTGAATTTGGTTGCGGGGGTAGGATTTGAACCTACGACCTTCAGGTTATGAGCCTAATTCAACCCATGCACGAAGATCATTATTTTGCAGCGTGATAGCCCGGAAGCCTTTGAATAGCCCCGCCCTTTCCGTCCGCACCTGACCGCATCCGAGCGCATCGAACCGCCCCCGACCCAGCTCAAACGGTGAACGTGGGTTGACGTGGTGTTGACGTGGCGCGGCTCTCCGGGTTTCCGCGCCGGTCCGCGCCTCCCCGCCGCCCTCCTCCATCGTTCAGGATTCGCAGCAGGCACCGCCGAGCTTCTTCGGCCGGGCCGACGACGAGGAGGCGGGCCATGAAGCGATCGATTGAACCGACTATTCCACTTGCAAACCAATGGCTTGCACGCATCGGTCGGACGTCTTTCGGCGAAGGGGGTTCGGACCAGTGCGTCAGCGGTTGACCGAGAAGATGGTGAAGGCGCTGGAGGTGCGCGCCGCCCAGTACCAGATCTTCGACGAGGAGGTTCGGGGCCTGGCGTTGGTCGTTTATCCGGGAGGGTCGAAGGGGTTCAACCTCTCCTACCGCGTCCAGGGGCGACAGCGCCGGATCACGATCGGCCGCTGGCCGGAATGGTCGGTCGTCGCCGCCCGGGAGCGCGCCAAGATGCTGCGCCGGGAGATCGATGCCGGTGAGGACCCCCTGGCCGATCGCGAGGAGTGCCGGGCGGCGCCGCGCATGGCCGACCTGATCGAGCGTTACAACGCCGAGCATGTCCCGACCCTCGCGCCTCGCAACGCCGCCGATCAGGTCTCGATGCTGCGCAAGCTGGTCGAGCCGGACTGGCGCAACCGGCTCGTCGCCGAGATCACACCGGCGGATGTCGAGCGCCTGCTGAACAGGGTGGCCGAGGGCCGGGCGCGACCCGCGAAGGCAGTTGCCAAGAGCCGCGGCAAGCGGAAGCTTCGCCCGGCTCGGCCGACGCCCATCCGCGCCAATCGCTGCGGCGAGATGCTGCGCAAGATGTTCACCCTCGCCGTCGCGTGGAAGATGCGGACCGACAACCCCGCCGCCGGCTTCCGGCGGCGGATCGAGATCGAGCGCGAGCGCTTCCTGTCGCTCGAGGAGATCGGGCGGCTCGCCGAGGCGCTGGGCGCGGCGGAGGACCAGCGCGCCGCCTCGATCGTGCGGCTCTGCATGCTGACCGGCGCCCGCCTTGGCGAGGTCCGGCAGGCGCGGTTCGAGCAGTTCAACCTCGAGCTCCTGGCCTGGACCAAGCCGGCCACGACTACCAAGCAGCGGCGCGTGCACCGGCTGCCGATCTCGCCCGACGCCGCGGCGATCATCCGGCAGCGGCGCGGGGCGGTCCCGACCGCCTGTCCATGGCTGTTTCCTGGCGAGGTCGCGGGCCAGCCGGTTCAGGAGATCAGGGGGTTCTGGCGAGGCGTCCAGGAGCGCGCCGATCTGCCGGACGTGCGCGTCCACGACCTTCGCCACACCTTCGCCTCGCTGCTGGTCTCGGGCGGTGCCTCGCTGGAGATGATCGGCAAGCTGCTCGGGCATTCGCAGATGAAGACGACGCAGCGCTACGCGCACCTGATGGACTCGCCGCTGCGCGCCGGACTCGACAGCGTGGCGGATGCGCTGAGGCCGCGGCCGCGGATCGTGAGCGGCACCTAGCGGGTCGTGGTTGAGCCATCCGAACCAATGCCTTCGATGCCGGGCCACCACGGATCCTGCATCTGCAGCCGTTCGCGCCGAGCGCGGCGGACGGCCGGAACGAGCCCAATCTGACCGATGCTCCACCCTTCATAGATGTCTGCAACACTGCCACAAGGTGACGTTCGGGACTAGCTATTGATCGCCCGCCTACATAACGGCAATAAACGGATATCTGTAGGATCACCCGCCGGGTATCGCGGCCGACCCTGCAAGAATACCACCATCAATCGTCAATTCTGCGCCGGTCATATATGCCGATTCGTCCGAGGCGAGCATTACGGCAAGGGCTGCGACCTCCTTCGCTTCGCCGAACCGCCGCATAGGCGTATCCGCCACCATCGCCGCCTCACGTTCCGCCCTGTCCGGACCGTCGCCCAGCATGGGCTCCCACATGGGCGTCATGATGGCCGCCGGGTGGATCGAGTTGCAACGGATCCCAAGCCCTTGCCCGGCACAATAGAGCGCGACCGTTTTCGTATGGTTCCGGATCGCGGCTTTCGAGGCTGCGTAGGCCGCGGCCATGGGGATCCCGACGACGCCCGAACGGGACGAGATGTTGATGATGCTTCCCGTGCCTTTTGCCCGCATGGCACGGATCGCATAGCGGCAGCCCAGGAAAGTCCCGTCATTGTTGACCGCGTGGACGGCTCTCCAGTCGGCCAGGGATGCGTTCTCGGGGTCGTGGGGAGGAGGTGCCCCGTCGAACGGCCCCTCGAACCCGGTGATGCCAGCGTTGTTCACCAGGACATCGAGGGTGGGAAAACGCTCTGCTGCCAATTCCCAATCGGCTTCGGAGGCCACGTCGAGGCGCGCGAAGGTTGCTCCGATCCTGCCCGCTGTGGATTGCCCTGTCTCGGCGTCGATGTCGGTCAGGATGACGTCCGCCCCCTCGTTGTGGAAGGCTTCGGCAATGGCGGCTCCAATGCCTCTGGCGCCCCCGGTCACGAGAGCGGTCTTGTTCTGTAATCTGGGCATGAGTTCTCCGAGAAGTGTGCGTCCGGGCACGGCTGTCCCAGCGGGCGAATGGCCGGATTACCGGTTGCGCTTGTCCATCGTGGTGCACTCCTCGTCGAATGAGCGGGTCATATGAGACAGGTTCTTCGCGGTCAAGTTGACCCTCGCTGGCATCTGCGGCGATAAGCCGATCGCCTGTTGCCCTGGAGCGTGGCCACTCGCCTTGGTTCACGCTGATCAAACAATGCGTTGTGCTGGTCCATCCACCGCGGGCCGGAAACCGTTTCAATGCGTCCCAGTGGTGGTGGCCTGGGCGGTTGTGCTCAAGCGTAATCCCCAAAGGCCGATGATGAGAATACCGAGATTCCCAGCAGAATCGAGCAACATCCATTGGTTCAGAACCGGTTCGATGAACAGGAAAGGCAGATCTGAAGGATGCGAGCAGTCATGGGGACCTCCGTGGTCCTAAAATTTGCTGACGCAGTATTGCTTTTGGCTACGCATTCAGAACGCGATACTCTTGAAACAGATAGCCACCGCCGTAGTCCCGCGTTTCCGTGTGCTCCAAGCTGAAGGGGGCTTTGGTGTCTCCAAATAGGGAAACACCGTCCCCAAGGATGATGGGCGCGCGCTTCAGGCGCAGGACATCGATTTGTCCCATGGCCATAAGCGATCCGGCGAAAATGCCGCCGCCACAGAGGTAGATTGGACCCTCTGATCGACGTCGTATCGCGTCGATGGTGGCAGCGTCGCACGACTCTTGAGTTGCGACGTCAGTGGCATCCGGCAGTTCAAGCGAGGAGGAAAAAATGATCGTGTCCATATGGGTATAGGGGTTCTGACCCGGCTGCATGCCGAAGCGGTAGCCGAACTCGTAGGTCGCCCGGCCCATGATCGCGGTTGCATAATCTTGGAGGCGGGCAGAGTAATCCTCAACGACCGCACCATCCTGCGCGAACCGAGAGATGTCCCCGCCAGGTCCGCATATGAAACCGTCGATCGAGACAGCGACGTCATAGATGATGGGATGCATGGCAATTTCCTTCGTTTGGATCGAATTGTTCACTCATGGTGCAAGCCATACTTGGCTGTCCGTACTGATCCAGCAGCGATACCAGAGTGTGCGGAAAACCTCCTGCGGCTCGGTCAGCCCTGCCTCGGAAAAGAGGGCGCGGGTCCGTTCGCCCGAAACGACCGGCAGGGTCGGGATCGCATCAAGCTCCAGCCGAACCGCGTGTGCCGATACGCCATAGATATCCGCATGCGCCCGAAAGGCGGGTTGAAGTTCATGAAAGTGCTCGGTTTCGTCGAGGCACAGATCCGCATGGATCAATCGCCCGCCGGGGGCGAGCCGGTTCCGAAGCTGTCTCAGATAGGCGAGCTTGCCGCCGTCGTCCGGCAGGTGATGCATCACCAGCAGCGAAGTCACGATATCGAAAGTCTCGCCGCCGGGCAGGTCATCGACGGTCCCGACGATGAATCTGTCGTCGGCCGATGCGCCCGACGTCCCGGCGAGGGCCTGCGCCGTCTCGAGGTTGCGGGCCGATGGGTCGATAGCCGTGATATCTCCAACGGCACCGCTGTTTCGGAACTCCTCGATCTCCCTGCCACCACCGGCCCCGACGACCAGGACCTGCGGAGGCCTTTCGCCGTGGCTGGCGATCAGGGCGTGAGCAAGCCTGTACATGGCGTCGAGGCCGGGAATGGCGCGCTGCATCTCCCGATACATCGCGCGCCGATCCAGGTCGTGATCTTTCGATTGGGGCATCATATGTGTTTCCGTCCGCGTTCCGCCGGTCCCGTCGCGCGCAATTTGCGAAGGGCCAGGACGCACAGGCCCGAATAGACGATCGTCCCGGTGGCCATCGCGATCCAGATCCCGACCGCCCCCATGTCAAAGACGACCGTGAAGATACCAATCAGGGGGGCAGCGACCAGCCAGTTCCCGACCAGGGAATAGACCATGACCGGGCGTGTAACTTGCTTTGCCCGCAACAAGCCTGCGGCGCCGGCGCCGGTCGGGCCGAACAACTCCGCCACGGCCAGCACGCCGATCACGGTAATCGCAGCGCCGACTGCGGCGGGCGTCGACCCTTGCAGCGCATAGTTTGCGATCGGGGCCGCCACCAACAGCAGGGTGGTGCAAATCGACAGACCGATCGCCATGCCAAGCACCATCGTTGTGGCAACGACATCACCTTCGCGGCCCGCCTTGGGATCGACCCGTGCCAGCCGGGTCATCGAGGCCTGCTGCAGGCCGAAATAGAAACCATAGCCAATGCCCGCCAACCGGATCGCGACGGAATGGGCGGCCGCGTCCGTGGCGGACAGCGAGGCGGCATAGATCGTGGCTCCCAGGTAGATGCCGACCTCGGCCAGCGTCGCGATCCCGATGGGCACCCCGATGCGGAAGATCGCCGCAACATCCGCCGGTTCCGCGCGGCCCGAGCCGCTGTCGCCGACGCGGTGCGCCTCTCGCATCAAGGCGGTAAACGTCAGCAGGCCGACCAGCAGGGACGACACGCCCGCGCCCGTCACGCCAAATTCCGGCAGACCGAAGGCGCCGTACATGAGCACGTAGTTGAAGACGGCATTCAGGGGCACCGCACAAAGCGTGATCCGCAGCATGACACCGGGGCGCTCGATCGCCGTGAGGCGCGTGCGCAAGACGCCCACCGCCAGCATCGGGATCAGTGTGAGTGCCATCGCCCGGACGTAGCCCGTGCCTGTATCGGCAAGGTCCGGATCGATGCCGAGCAGGATCAACAGCGCCGGCGTTTGCCAGAGCAGGGCACAGATCGGCAAAGCCAGCAGGGCGCAGGTGATTGTTCCCGCCGTTCTGAGCCGTGTCAACCGATCAGCGTCGCCCGCCGCATGGGCGGCCGCATAGAGTGGACCGAGACCGCCGATACAGCCGACCGCGAGGTAGAAGAGGATCGAATAGAAATCGCTCGCAACGGCGACGGCGGCAAGGGACTCCACTCCGAACGCGGCCGTCATCAGCGTGTCGGTGACGCTCATCGCCATGTTCACCAGCGCGAGACCGGTCAGCGGCGCGGCGAGCCGTAGAAGAGCCCATGCTTCGGCCTTGGCTACATTTCGAGTGACACGTTTGAGTAGGTAGCCGCGCGGCGGCGCTGTATCTAAGTAAGTCATGGGGTTCGCCCTTTTGCCGCCTTGTCCGAGCGCATCGGACGAAGAGGTGAGTGGCGCGAAGGTCATCTCGCGCCGGCTTGCAAATGGATGTGTGAGGTTGCCCCCACGGCTCGACTGACGCGGGATCCCACGTCGGACGCATTGGAGGCGCAGAGATTTGGTTCCGCGCCTCCGCGTGAGATGATCTGGCTGGTCTCAGCTGCCCGCACGCGCATCGAGGGACGGCATGGGTCCGACCGGGAAGCCGGAATCCCATTCCGTGTGATCGTTCACGTTCGGTCCCCCGTGACCGTAGTCCTGAGCATCCAAAGCCGCGTCGCGCTCAGCGAATGTGGGCCTTTGGCCTGAAACATCTGCACGGTCGTCGCCCGGGAAGGAGGTGGAGAGACGGACGCCGTAGCCGTCGCTCATGCCAAGCATCACCTGGTCGATCTCGGCCGGGGCATCGGCATAGTCGCCGGTCCCGCCGGTCACAGCGCGCGTCACGGTCACGCCCGCATCGACGAGTTCGGGGCCGTGGCTGATCAGCAGATCGCCGTCGTTGAAACGGTAAACCTGCCGGGTCATGACGATGGCGCCCGTCTCGGTGCGCATGCCGTCGCCGACGAAAAACCCGTCACAGGTCCATTCCCCGATGACGAGATCCGGGAAGGCCGGGTCGCCGTTCGGCAGAGTGCCCTCGACGCCACCGTCGAGCGTGCCTGCCGGGTAGATGTAGCCCTGCGTGACGAAGGCGTTGCCATAGGCCGGCATGCCGTCGTCGAAGACGGGTGCTGCGGAAAAGACGAAGCGGGAGAGATCCTCGGCAACGTCGAAGGCGGCGAGCTGCTCGCCGGCGTTTCCGGCAAGGGGCATGACCGCAATGGCGGCGGCGAGAAGAAGGTTCGTGTGTTTCATTGGATAGGTTCTTTCTTTGAGTTTCAGGTTGTGGATGCGTCCGCGGGTGCGGGGCGCTGGTGGGCGACATGCGTTTCGCGCATGTCGGGCGTTTCGGGATGTGCTGTGCGGCGTGTGTCGGCGGCGGCACCGGTTGCGATGCGCCTGGCGGCAATGCATGCGGCGTCGAAGAAGCCGGTGTAGATATGCTTGAAACCGGCGAACCAGAGGCCCGGCCGCTTCGGATCACGCTCGCCCATGGGATGGTGCGGGCGACCGTTCTCGTCGAGGACGTCGAGATGCCCGAGCAGCGGCTCCAGCCCCGTGCGATAGCCGGTCGCCGCGATCACCACATCCGGGCGGCAAACCGATCCATCGGCCAGCGTGACGGCATCGCCGGAAAACCCCTCGACACGCGGCACGGTCCGGAACCGTCCCGCCTTCAGAGCCGCGACGAAGCCGTCGTCGATCGCGAAGGTCACCCCATCGCGCAAGAACCGCGTGCTTCCGCCATCGGGGTGACTGGTCAGCCCGTACCGCCTGAGATCACCGAGGAAGAGCCGTTCTGTCAGCTTGAAGGCCGGATCCAGAACCGCGTTCGGCAGTGCCGCAAAGATGCGCGCCAGCCCGTGGATCGCATAGCCGAAGACGCTCTTCGGTATGACTGCCGGTCCGTAGCGAAGCGACACCATCACTTCGGCCGGATTGTGGCGGGACAGGTGGTTCAGCGCGTCCGTGCCGGAGTTGCCCGCGCCCACGACCAGCACGCGCTTGCCATCAAAGCGGGACACATCGCCGAGATCGGCCACGTGCAAGAGCTCTCCGGCAAAGGCGTCGCGCCCCGGCCAGTCGGGGACGTGGGGAAAGCTTTCTCTTCCGGTCGCAATGACGAGATTCTCGGCCTCGTACTCCTCGGCGTCGGTCGTGACCCGCCATCCGGTTTCGCTGCGTTGGACAGCCGTCACGGCAACGCCGAAGTGAATGGGGGCATCCAGCCTCGCCGCGTAGCGCTCCAGATGCGCGACCACCGTGTCGCGCTTCAGATACGTGCCGTCCGATTTCGGCGCCGCCTGTCCCGGAAGACCGGCGAACTTGCGGTGGATGTTGAGCCGAAGCGCCGGGTGGCGCTGACGCCAGGGGGCTGCCACCCGGTCCCGTGCTTCCAGCACGGTCACGGGCAGCCCGCGTTCGGTCAGGGCGTGTGCGGCGGCGAGGCCCGAAAGCCCCGCGCCGATCACCAGCGTACTGCCGGGTCCCATACTGTTCATTGTCATTCCTTTCTTGGGCTTAGCGCCAATGGTTCAAGATGGTCGGAACATCGGGCGCTGCGTATTGCTCGAGGCCCATGTCCCGGAGGAGGTGGCGGGGGAGTTTCGACAGCTCTTTCATCTCCTTGCGGATGCGCCGCCGCTCCGCGGCTTCTGCCAGCAGGTCGAGGAGCGCTCTTGCGATGCTCGAAGGGTGTCGGCGCGCTGCGCCGGCGTGGATGGAAATCATGGTCATGTCGTTCGTCCTTTTTTGGAGCCCGCACAGCTGCGGGCGTTGAAGCAGGCGTCGTGGTTGTCATGCGGCCCGCGGTGCGTCCTGACCGGGCGAAACCGGTCTCCGCGACGCACTTTGCGGCGGTTTCAACGTCCACCACCGCGCCCGGACCGGCCCGCAATGACCGATTGATCGGTGCTTTACGGGCCGGAACGGAGGGAGGAGGTCAGGCCGCAGTCGGGGGAAGCATGGCATGCGCCATGCAGCCGACATGACGGTGATCCGTGCCGCAGCACCCGCCGACGACCT
>CAYMRW010000003.1:0-43570 GCA_964392825.1 uncultured Rhodobacterales bacterium | reverse complement strand
CATCAAATACTGGAGCGGGCGATGAGATTCGAACTCACGACCCTTACCTTGGCAACCGTCTCCGGCAGAATTCCCTAACGCACGTCTTTCTACGCCACAGCGCGAAGAAGCACGCCCTGTCAGAGCCTTGCGTTGATTGCATCGCCGCCGTCGCTACGCTGCAAAGCGACGCGATTTGCTCCCGACTGCTTCCCCCTTGCTTCCCCGGCCATGCTGCACCTGCACGGGGAAGCAGATGGACGCGATGTCGCGCGGCATCGAACACGCGAAGGGCGAGTCCCGACACACATCAGGGAAGGGGTGGAAACGGATGCCCAAACTGACGAAGAGAGTCGTGGACGCCCTTCATCCGGAGCCCGGGCGCGATGTCTTTTCCTGGGACACCGAGCTTCGCGGCTTCGGCGTCAGAGTGAAGCCGAGTGGCACGAAGACGTTCCTGATCCAGTACCGCAACGCGGAGGGCCGCACGCGCCGCTGCGTGATCGGTCCGGTCGGCGTCCTGACGGCGGAGGGCGCCCGGAGCCTCGCGCAGAAGCAGCTCGCCTCGACTATCGACGGCAAGGATCCCTCCGCCGAGCGCCGCACCGCGCGCGCGGATCTGACGATCTCAGACGTGTGCGACTGGTACCTCGCGGAGGCGGGAGCGGGTCGTCTGCTCGGGCGCAACAGGCGGCCGATCAAGGCCTCCACATTGGCGGGAGATCGGAGCCGGATCGAAACGCATATCAAGCCGTTGATCGGGACGCGGGTGATCTGCCACCTCAGGCTCGCCGACATCGAAGGCCTACAGGCCGATATTGCGTCCGGCAAATCGGCTCGTCCAAAGCGGCGGGGCCGCGGCGGTCAAGCCTCGGGGGGAGCCGGCACGGCCGGACGGAGCATCACGACCCTCAGAAGTGTCTTGAACCACGCGCGCCGTCTCGGCCTGATCGAAAAGAGCCCGGCCAACGGGGTCCGGATCGTCTCCTCGCAGAAGGTGAAGAGGCGCTTGAGCGCAGGTGAGGTCCGCCATTTCGGCAAGATGATGCGTCAGATGGAGGGGGAAGGAGAGCATCCGACCGGCATCGCCGCCATTCGCGCCCTGCTCCTGACGGGCTTTCGGCGCATGGAGGTCCTCGAGATGCGGAAGGACTGGATCGACGCGGATGGAAACAGCGTTGCCTTCCCGGACACGAAGTCCGGAGCCCAACTGCGGCCTGTCGGGGATGCGGCGCTGGATCACCTGGTGCGGCAGGCGCGTGCCAGTACAGCGACGTTCGTGTTTCCGGCTGACTGGGGCGACGGCCATTTCGTCGGCATCGTTCGCGTGCTCGACCGAGTGTGCGCCAGGGCCGGGCTGTCGGAGGTCACCCCGCACACGATGCGGCATACCTATGCGAGCATCGCTGCATCGCTGGGGTTCAGTGAATTGACTATCTCAGGCTTGCTGGGACACGGCGCGCGTGGCGTCACCCAACGCTACGTTCACCTGGACACGGCCCTGATCATCGCCGCGGACCAAGTTTCGGCAGAAATCGCGAGGCTGCTGGACGGAGGCGGCGTGCTGTCCGTCAAAGAGGTAAAACGACGGCGGAGATTGGGGGTCTCCAATCTGTTCGCGTGATCACCGCCGGTCAGTGGCCGGCTGGCAAAACGATGGGATCGTCGAGGTTTCCATCGCTTCTGTTGGTCTTCCGGGAGACCGCGTGAATAGGTGGCCTGCGTTTCGGCGACAGTACGGGCGAGAACCCCGATCCCCCGGTCAGCGGCAGTGATGGCCAGCTGGCGAGGGCGTGACGCGTCGGGGGCCAAGCGTCGGAGCTGATCGTGGCCCTGTCGGAGAGGGAGAGGCAAGGGGGGAGGGGCGACGGGTTGGAGGTCGAGAGAGGCTCCCGGCCGCCCGTCGCGGGAGATGAGCGATGGACTTCGAGGTTCTGGACGGCCGGCGCGATGCCGGCGGCGGGTACAAGGCTGACGTCTCGCGCGGGGACCGGGTCGGCCGCGTGTCGTCGGAATGGTTCTCGCGGCCGGATGACGAGCGGTACCTGTCGCTCTCGGAGCTCTATGCCTCGGTGAAGGGTCGAGCGGAGCGCAGCCGGACGCAGACGGTGGATAGCGCGGCGATCCGGGTCGAGGCCGATCGCAGCGACCCTGAGCGCCTGGGTCTCGCGTTGCCCGGCGCAGAGGCGCCCCTCGCACCGACGCATTGGAGCTTCGGCCAGCTCGCCAGCCTGGTCGGCGCGCCGGCCGCATACCTGCGCCAGCTCCCGGCGCCGCTCGCCGGCATCAACCTGCAGTACGGCCTTACCAACCACCGCGCCGAGCAGGTCAAGACGCTCGAGACGGAGGATGGCCGCGCCGAAATGCGCGCCGTCACCGGGCCGGACTACGGCCGCATCTTCGACCACGAGCTCGTCTCCGCCGTCCAGCGCATCGCCGGCGACGGCACCGGCGACACACGCTGGAAGGTGCCGGGCGTGCTCGACTGGTCGACCGGCATCTACAACCCGATGGTCGACGTCACCAAGGACACCACCACGCTCTACGCCTCCGACCGCGACGTCTTCCTGTTCCTGGTCGACGATCTCAACCCGATAGAAGCAGGTCGGCTGCCCGACGGTTCGCCCGACCTCTACTTCCGCGGCTTCTACAGTTGGAACTCCGAGGTCGGCGCGAAGACGCTCGGCATTGCCAGCTTCTACCTCCGCGCGGTTTGCCAGAACCGCAACCTCTGGGGTGTCGAAGACTTCCAGGAGATCACCATCCGGCATTCGAAGTACGCCGCGAACCGCTTCGCGCACGAAGCGGCGCCGGCGCTCACCCGCTTCGCCGAGTCCTCGCCCGCGCCGTTCATCGACGGGATCCGCGCCGCGCGAGAGAAGATCGTTGCGCGGACGGACGACGATCGCCAGGACTTCCTGCGCAAGCGCGGGTTCTCGAAGGGCGAGACGGCGAAGATTGTCGAGACGGTCCTGGCCGAGGAAGGCCGCCCGCCCGAGAGCGTCTTCGACTTCGTGCAGGGGATCACCGCGATGGCGCGGTCGAAGCCGCAGCAGGATGCACGGCTCGCCATGGAGACCCGCGCCAAGACCCTCCTGGAGCGCGCCGCGTAGGCGGCAGCGCTCCGCTCCCTTCCGGACAATCTGCGGTCCATCCCTTTCGAGAGGAAGAGGTGGGCCGCGTCTTCGTGACGGGATTGGAGGCCGAGAGAGGCTCCCGGCCGGCCCGTCGTCACCCGTACACGGAGACCTGCCATGACCAAGTCCCAGAAGATCACCCTCAGCGCCTCGCGCGACATCCCCTTCGACAAGCTGATGCTCAGCCAGTCGAACGTGCGCCACGTCAAGGCGGGCGTGTCGATCGAGGAACTGGCCGAGGACATCGCGCGGCGGACGCTGCTCAGTTCTATCACCGTGCGGCCGGTGCTAGACGACAGCGGTGCCGAGACCGGCATGTACACGATTCCCGCCGGCGGGCGGCGGTTCCGGGCGCTGGAACTGCTCGTGAAGCAGAAGCGCATGAACAAGACAGCACTTGTGCCCTGCATCGTGCGCACAGACGGGCTGGCCGAGGAGGACAGCCTCGCCGAGAACGTCCAGCGCGCGCCGCTGCACCCGCTCGACCAGTTCCGCGCCTTCCAGGCGATGCGCGAGAAGGGCCGGAGCGAGGAGGAGATCGCCGCCGCCTTCTTCGTCTCGCCGAACGTGGTCAAGCAGCGGCTGAAGCTCGCCGCCGTCGCGCCGTCGCTGCTCGAGGCCTATGCCGAGGAGCAGCTGACCCTCGACCAGCTGATGGCGTTCACGGTCAACCCGGATCACGCGCGGCAGGAGCAGGTCTGGGAGGCGCTGCAGCGGAACTACTCCAAGCAGCCCTACGAGATCCGCCGCATGCTGACCGAGGGCGCCGTGCGCGCCTCCGACCGGCGGGCGCAGTTCGTCGGGCTCGATGCCTACGTCGAAGCGGGCGGCGCGATCTTGCGCGACCTCTTCCAGCAGGACGATGGCGGTTGGCTGCAGGATGCCGGTCTCCTCGAGACCATGGTGGCGGAGAAGCTTCGCGAGGAGGCCGAGGTGATCCGCACCGAGGGCTGGAAATGGGTCGAGGTGTCGACCGCCTTTCCCTACGGCCACACCTACGGGCTCCGCCGGGTCGTCGGCGAAGCCGAACCGATGAGCGACGAAGAGCAGTCGCGCTACGAGGCGCTCAAGGCCGAACACGAGAAGCTCGAAGAGAACCATGCCGAGGCCGACGAATTGCCGGAGGAGGTCGATGTCCGGCTCGGCGAGATCGAGACGGCGATGGAGGCGCTGCAGGACCGGCCGTTGTGCTTCGAGGCGGACGAGCTCGCCATCGCCGGCGCCTTTGTCAGCATCGACGGTTCGGGACGGCTCCGCGTCGAGCGGGGCTATGTCCGGCCCGAGGACGAACCGGTCTCGGAGACCGACGAGGCGTCGGACGCCGATCCGACAGACCCGGTTCCGGCCAACGCAGAGACCAGCGACGCAGTCTCGACTGCGCCGGATGCGGAGGAGGAAGAGGATGACGGTCTCAAGCCGCTCTCCGACCGCCTCGTCGGCGAGCTGACGGCGCATCGCACGCTGGCGCTGCGAGACCGGCTCGCGGGCGACCCGCAGGTTGCATTCCTCGCGGCCCTGCATGCCATGGTGCTACGGCTCTTCTACCGCTACGGGCACGACAGCTGCGTCGAGATCGACCCGCGCAGCGCCGGCCTTGGCGTGCACGCGGCCGGTCTCGGCGGGACAGCCTACGCGCACTCGATCGACCGCCGCGCCGAGACCTGGGTGAAGGCTCTGCCCAAGGTGCCGGAGGACCTCTGGGACGCGCTCACGGAGTTCGACGGCGACAGCCGCAACGCGCTCTTCGCCCATTGCGTGGCGATGACGGTCAATGCCGTGAACGATCCCTACAACCGCCGGCCGCGCGCGCTCGCGCATGCGGGTGTGCTGGCGGCGACCGTCGGGCTCGACATGGGCGTTGCCGGCTGGACGCCGACGGCGGACAGCTATCTCGGCCGCGTCACCAAGGCGCGCATTCTCGAGGCCGTGCGCGAGGCGAAGGGTGAAAAGGCCGCCGAGCGCATCGCGGACCTGAAGAAGCCCGAGATGGTCGCGGCGGCCGAGGAGTTGCTCGCCGGCACGGGCTGGCTGCCCGAGGTTCTGCGCACGCCGGCGCTCTTCGACGATGCCGGCGAGGCGAGTTTTGAGATCGTCGATCCGGACGATGCCGAACCACAGGTCGAGGAAAAGGGGTCCGACGAGCCGGACTCGGCGCCGGTCGCCGCCGCCGAATAGCCGATCGTCACACCGACCTCCGGGCCCGGCCGCAGCGCCGGGCCCGCGTCGTTCCCAGGGAGACCTGCCATGACTGACACCACCACACAGACCTTCGACGTAGCCAAATGGGAGGCCGAGCAGCGCGCCCGAACGGCCGCCGTCGACGCCCTGCGCCCGACCAACGCGGCTGCCCTTTTCGCTGCGCTCGCCGCCGCCCGCATCACCAGCGTCACGGTCGGCTTCGACGGCTATGGCGACAGCGGTCAGATCGAGAGCATCGACGCCAGGGCCGGCGAGACTCAGGCCGAACTGCCAGAGACCAGCGTCACGCTGCTGACGCTGGGCTGGCGCGAGACCGAACCGAGCGAGGCGTCGATGCCTATGCGCGAGGCGATCGAGCACATGGCCTATGACTGCCTCGCCCAGACCCATGGCGGCTGGGAGAACAACGAGGGGGCATTCGGGACCTTCATCTTCGACGTCGCGGACCAGACCATCACGCTCGAGTTCAACCAGCGCTTCGAGGGCTTCGAGTCCTACGAGCACAGCTTCTGAGGAGAGCGGGATGGGACATTGCTATCACCACGCGCTGTCGTCGGCCCGGCGCTTCGGCGGCGTTGCCGAGGACTACCTCGCGCTGCACGAGTGGTTCGTTGTTATCGGGACAATCAAGCCTCTTTCGTTCCGGACGGAGGCGGTTGTCCCGGTAGTCCATGGGAGGGGCCCCGCCGCCCGCGGAGCGCGGTCACGCGCGCAGCGGATCGGGCGGCGGGGAGGGACTTGTGGACCCACCGGGGCAACCGCCGGGCCGCCTGTGCGAAGTTCTGGTTTCAGGATTGTCATGTGCAACGTCGGGATCGCCCGATGCCACGGCGGCCGCGCATGGCTTCTCGGGGATGTCCTCGCCGAGTTCGGTGAGCAGGGCCTCGATCCGCCGCGCGATGCCGCCATGGCGCTCGACCTCCCGTGTCCAGCCCCGGTTCTTGGCGTCGGCCGCGAGGCTCCGTTCAAGTTGGTGCCGAGCCTTGAGCCTCGGCGCATAGGCGCGCGTCGTCACGAACTTGGCACAGCTGAGGTAGAGATCGCATTCGCACGGGCCTTCCTCCGGCAGCCGCAGGTAGTGGCCGAGTTCGAGCTCGGTCTTGAGGAAGTTGGACTTGAACCAATCGACGGCGGCCTGGGGAAGCGTCTGGTTGCGGATGATCTGCGCCGCTGGGCCCGCAATGGTCGCTCCCGGTTTCAGCACGGCGCGATAGTCCTGGAGCACCGCCTCGTCGCTGACCCGGATGTACACCATCGACATGTGCGGGCTCTGATGGCCGAGGACGTCCATGATCGTTTGCAGCCGGGCACCGCCCTCGGCGAGCTCGGTGCCGACGGTGTGGCGAAACCGGTGCGCCGTGATCAGCGCGAGGCCGTCTTGGTCCACGAAACCGAGCCGCCGCGAGATCTCGGTGAGCGGATAGTTGAACAGATAGTCGGGCGAGATCTGCACCCCGCGTCGGTAGAACAGCAGCTTCACCCGCTCCCGTGTTGTGGGATCGATCACCGGCCGTTCCTCGGATGCGGCGCGGCGCTCGGCCACCTTGCGGATCGCGTCGGCCGCCTCGGGATGCAGGGGCACCATGCGCTCGCGCAGCGTCTTGCCCGCCGGTATGCGCAGCCGGGGCGTGCCGTCGGGATAGGCGTCCACGCAGTTCACCGGCAGCCGCGCGATCTCGCGTCGCCGCGCACCCGACCAGCGCGCCACCAGGATCGCCGCGCGCTGGTAGTCGCAGGCCAGCTTGCGGACCTCTTCCATCACCGCCGCTAGCTGATTGGGCGGAATCGACCGCGGCAGGCGCTGCGGCAAGCGCGGCAGGTCCCGCGGGTCGAGCACCGCCCGTGTCGGAAAGCCCGGCCACTCCCAGGCCGCCCCCTCGGAAAGAAAATGCGCGACGTGCAGCGCCCGAGCGCGCTGGGCGGTGATGGACAGCGGGCGACCGCTGCGCGCGCCGATCTGGCCCCGCAGGTCGATCACGAAATCCATCATCACGTCCCGAGTTACCTCGGCGAAGGTGGTCACCTCTGGCCGGCGCCGCACGATGAAGTCGACGAAGCGGCGCAGCGACACGGCGGCGTGGTCTACGGTGTCCACGGCGAGCGTGGCGCGCTTGATCTCCAGATAGCGCTCGATCACGACGCCCATGGCGGATCGCGGGTAGACATGCGCCCGCCGCTTGTCCGCGCTCATCCGCGGCCTGGGGATGTCGTTGCCTATGTTGTGCAGCACGAGCCGCGTCTGCCGGGTGTAGTTGCGCCATGCGTGGCCGACCTGACCGGCGGACGCGCCATCCTTGCCGAGCAGGCGAAGCATCTCCGGCGAGCCGGTGTAGAGGTCGATCGCGGCTTCGATCTCGTCGATCTCCGCGATCGTGATCCGGCTCGGCGAGCGGATCCCGGTCCGCATCGCCACCCGTGACATGGTCCAGACGAGCGAGGCGTTCGGCGACTTCACGCAGTAGCCCATGGCGGCGTAGCGACGCGTGACCTCGCCCAGCCCGAGGTCGAAGCCCAGCGATCTCGCCAGCGACTTCGAGTACATCGGCGAGAGCGACAGCAGGAAGGCGTAGTCGAGCCTGATCCGGTCGGTGAGCGCTAGAAAATAGAGATACCGTCGCGCATCGAACGAAATCGGGTGCTCTGGATGGAAGGCGGATGTCCCGAAAATACGCCCGACCCTGATTTCCAGAGGCTGAGCGAACCAGACCCCGAGATCAGGATATGCCTCGACGAAGACCCTACGAATGCTGAGATACTTGCTCTTCATTTCGCGGGTGACGTCGAGGCTGGCGATGTACTGCCGGTACTCGTCCTCCGGGCAATGCGCCGGCGCGACGTCGTCAGGCACCGACCATAGCACGCTGGCCGAGACATCCGGCGCGCCGCTCATCGCGACTTCGGTCCTGTGCTGTCGTGGGCCAGCCCCATCGCGATGCGGTACTCCGCGAGCACGGTCCTGTCCGACACACGGGTGTAGAGCCGCGTCGACTCTGGCGACGCGTGGCCGAGGCGACGCTGCAGCGTTAGCTCGCGCATCCCGGCCTCCCACATGCGGGTGGCGTGGGTGTGCCGCAGCGCATGGGCCGAGACGCCGGGTCCGCGGATCCCGGCCCGGTCCGCCGCCCGCGCGAACGACTTGGCCAATGCGGCATAGGAGAGCGGCTCGTCGCGTCGGCCGCCGCGACCGCCGACGAGGAACAGGAACGGCGTGCCGCTTCCACGCGGGCGCTCCCGCATCACGTAGGCGTTGACGGCATCGAGGGTGTCGCCGTCGTGAAGGTCGACGACACGCTCGACGCGCGATTTCCCCCGCGCGCCCTTGGGGTGGTCGTCACGGCAACGGATCGCGACGCGACGCCGCCCGTAGGCGATGTCCTCGAGATGCAGGCCGAGCGCCTCGCCGGGCCGCAAGCCGCCGTGAAGCATGAGCAGCATCAGCGCACGGTCGCGCAGGCAGCCGACGGCTCCGAGCAGGCGGTCGACCTGATCGTCCTCCAGCGGGCGCGGCAGCCGATGGACCGACCGCATCCTGATGAGCCACTCGCTGGGCCGCGACCGGACCACGCCCTCGAGGAACGGGCGGTGCCGCTCCGTCACCGGGAAAGCGTTCACCTGGCGGTTAATCCGCATCGGGTTGGGCGCTGCGATCAACTCGGCGACCACTGCCCAGTCGCAGAACGAGGACATGGCGACGAGCGTCCGGTTGATCGTCGCGGCCGAGCGGACGCCGCCGCCTGCCCGCCGAACGCCCTCTGCGACGTCGGCCGACGCCGCACGGCCGTTGAGCGCCACGATCAACTCGACCGCCAACCGGCGATCGAACGCGCGCCAGTCGACGCCGAGGCGATCGAAGACCTCCCAGACCCGGCGGAGGTCGTAGGCGTAGGCCCTGATCGTGTTGGGCGATGCGCCGCGCGCCTCGAGGAACGTCAAGAACCGCGAGATCGGCTCCACCGCAACGCCTGCCGCGTCGACCACGGCGAGACCGGGCGCACCATCAGAGGAGAGCTTCACGACATGCATCGCCTTGCCCCTCATCACCGCTATTGCGGGAGCGTCCGGCGGGGACGCTCACTTGTCCAGATAATCGACGCGTCGAAGGCGATCACCGCCGACTTCCGGCACCGGGCGCTGCGCCACCACGCCGAGGGGATCTTCATGCTGGAGCGCTTCTTCGGCACGACCGTCACGGTCTCCACGGGGCGCGTCGTGCCGGTGCGGCTGATCGGCGAGCAGCACGTGATCGAGGATCTGGGCTTCATCCCGAGCTTCGCCGACTGGGTACGCTGCATCCGGCCCGAACCCTGGATGGGCCGCGCCCAGCCGATCCACCGCAGCGTCGATCCGTTCGCGCAGAGACAGGCGAAGGGCGGCGAACGGGCTATCGGCGATCACGTGGGTCCGGGCCACAGTTGAGGCGTCGCCGGCACCGCCTTCGCCAGAAGCGACCAATCCACGAGGGAGACCTCCCCCAGCTTCCTCGCACCTGGGCCCGCCGGACGCGGCGGGCCCTTTTTCGTGCCGGCGCGCGAGGAGAAACCATGGAGAGCACAGCATCAGACGTCGCGCAGCGGCTCGCCCGAGAGGCCGAGACGGTCTGCCGCCACTATCTCTCGAATGGCCGCAGGCAGGGCCGCTACTGGATCGTCGGGGATGTCGAGAACACAGCTGGGCGGAGCCTCTATGTCCGCCTGACCGGACCCAATTCCGGCCCGGGCGCGGCAGGCAAGTGGACCGATGCCGCCACCGGCGAGCATGGCGACCTCCTCGACCTCATCGCCGCCAATCTCCGACTATCCTCGCTCGGCGAGGCGCTCGAAGAGGCGCGGCGCTTCCTCAGTCTGCCGAGCCCTAAACCTCCGCCGAGGTCGACACAGTCGCGCGCCCCCATCGGATCGCCGGAAGCGGCGCGGCGGCTCTGGGCGATTGGCCAGCCGATCGCCGGCACGCTGGCCGAGCGCTATCTCCTGACGCGCAAAATCGTCGGCGTCCGAACCGTGACTGCGCTCCGGTTCCATCCGCGCTGCTACCACTGGCGCGAGGACCGCGCGAGCTCTGCCGATCCTGAGACCCGGCCGGCACTGCTGGCCCAAGTCACCGATCTTGGCGGCGCACTCACCGGCGTCCACCGCACCTGGCTCGATCCGGCGACTGCCGACAAGGCGCCGGTCGATCTGCCGCGCAAGGCAATGGGCAACCTGCTCGGCCACGGCGTGCGGATCGGCAGGTCGGGCGATCGGCTCGCTGTCGGCGAAGGGCTGGAGACAATGCTGTCGCTGCGACTGGCACTGCCCGATCTGCCGGTCGTCGCGGCGCTCTCCGCGAACCATCTCGCGGCGCTGATCCTGCCGGCGCACCTTCGACGCCTCTACATCGCCGTCGACAATGACGAAGCCGGCATGTGTGCGTCGAACAAGCTGGCCGACCGCGCCGAGACCAGCGCCATCGAGGCGATCCGGCTCTTTCCGCATGGCGGCGACTTCAACGAGGATCTGTGCGCGCTCGGGATCGAGGCGCTTCGGGCACATTTGCGGCCGCAGCTCGCGCCCGAGGACGTCGCGCGGCTGCTGCCCGCGTTCGAAGGCTGACGGAACGGCGGCCGGCCCGCCGCGTCATCGGCGACCGACCGTCTCCGGCTCGGAGCCGCGCCTCCGCCCTTCCGAGAGGGGCGATCGGAGCGGAGCCGGCTCGGGCCGGCAACGGCTGCGGCGGCGCCATTTTCCGCCGCCGGACCGAAAAAGGCCCGGCTTTGCAGCGCGAAGCAAAATAGCGCCGCCTCCGCCGTCCTCCGCTGACGCTCCGGCCGCCGCGCCCCTCCGAAGGGGAGGCGCGCGGCGGTGCAAACCCGGTCCGGCCCCGCTCTTCGTCGCCCGGGAAGGCCGCGAGAGGCGCGGACCTCACACAGCAGGAGACGACCATGACCGCCGACGCCACCGAACACCACGCCCGTTCCTCCACCGCCCTCGTTCTCGACGAATTGCAGCTCTTCGGCTACCGGCCCTTCGCCGACGAGCCCGATCCAAGGCCGCTGCCCGAAGTGGAGCGTCTGAACGCCGCGCTCGCCGAAATCTTCGACGCGCTCGTCGCGACGCTGGCCGACACCCGCCTCGAGCCCGACCTCGACGACCTGCTCTGGTCGGTGACCAACGTCTTCCACCGCATGGCTGTCCGGGTCGACCGGGACCTCGACACGAACGAGCAGGCGCAGAAGCGCTCCCAACGCGAGCAGGACGGTTCCGAGATCCGCTCGGTCGAGCTGGAGACGCTGACCGCGCAGGGGCTGACACTAATCGAGCGGCGCAACGCCTATGAGCTCATGCGCGACCTTGCCGCCGACCTCTTTGAGACGCATCTCGGCTCCGCCTGGCACCCCCGTACGGGCTCGCAGGTCAGCCACCGCACCATGACCGCGGCGATGATCGACAGCCGCGACTTCCTCGCCGCCAGGCGCCGCGCCGAGACCGAACCGTTGCTGCCGGCCGGGCCGAAGATCGCCTTCACCGGCGGGCCGGATTTCAACGACCACCAGGCCATCTGGGGGGCCCTCGACCGCGTGCGGGCAAAGCATGCCAACATGGTGCTGCTGCATGGCGGATCGCCGAAGGGCGCCGAGAGGATCGCCGCCTGCTGGGCCGACAATCGCCAATGCCCGCAGATCGTCTTCAAGCCCGACTGGACGCGCCACGGCAAGGCGGCGCCCTTCAAGCGCAACGACCGGCTGCTCGAGATCCTGCCGATCGGGCTCGTCGTCTTCCCGGGCTCCGGCATCACCGACAACCTCGCCGACAAGGCGAAGATGCTGGGCGTGCCGCTCTACGACTTCCGCCCGCGAATGGAGCGCGTCGCATGAGGCGCGAATCCGCCATCTGCATCACGCAGCGCGCGCCGGAGGAGTCCGGCGCGGACCGTTCTTCGCTATACTTCGACTGCGCCGTGGCGGTGGTGGAGGCGCAGTCCCTTGAAGGAGACCGCCCATGTTCTTCTCCGCAATCCTGAGCGTCCTCGGCCTCGGCTTCCTCTGCTGGGTCATGTTCAACCTCGCCGTCTACGCGCTCCCTGTCTTCGTCGCCATCAGCGCCGGCCAGTTCGCGCTCGCATCGGGCGCCAGCCCCATCGGCGCGACCCTCACCGGCCTCTTCGCGGGCGCTTGCGCCATGGTTCTCGGCCAGATCGCCTTCGCCGCAATCCGCTCGCAGCCCATCCGCCTCGCGCTCGGCGCGCCCTATGCGCTGCCCGCCGGCCTCGCCGGCTTCCACGCGGTCAGGGGCCTTTCCGAAATCGGTGGCGCCGGTGAGACCTGGACGCTCGTCTTCGCATCCATAGGTGCGGCCAGCATCGGCGGCGCGGCATGGCTGCGGGTGGCGGCGCTCGCCGAACCGGACGACGGGACGCCGCCACCGAACGCGACGCGTGGAAGCGCCGCTTCCCATCGTCAGCCGCAGCGAGCGTCTAGTTAGCGGCGGGGTCCGGGAATTTGCCGGTTATCATCGCGGCATCTTTCGGTGCTTCATGCGCGCCGACGCAGAGACGGTGATCTCCGAGAACTTGAATGACGCGGCACTCCCCGGCCGGGCCGGGATCGTCCGCATCGGCCAGGCGCGCCAGTTCGTCCCTGAGCTGGGCGAGAATTGCCATACGCCTGTCAACAGCTATGAGCTGCTTGCGCGCAATCTCGTGGGCGGGCGCGCAGTCCTCCGATGGAGCCTCCGCCAGCGCCATTAGATCGGCGATATCGTCAAGGCCGAAGCCCAGCTCCCGTGCGTGGCGCAGGAAGGCGAGCCGTTCGAGCGCGGCCACGTCATACCGCCGTTGTCCGCCTTTTGTCCGCGCCGGTGACGGGATCAGGCCGCGGCTTTCGTAGTACCGGATCGTCGTCACCTTCACGCCAGTCCGGCGCGACATCTGCCCGATGGAATATTCTTCTGTCATCGCCCTTGAACCTACAGTCGCTGTAGATCGTATGTACCAAAGAACGATACGAATCGAAAGGATGCGCCGCCATGAGCCACGGCGATCACCATCACGTCGATCCCGAGGCAGGCGACCGCCGGGTCTTCGCCGCCATCGCGGTCAACCTGGGACTGACGGTCGCGCAGATCGTCGGCGGCATTATTTCCGGCTCGCTCGCTTTGATCGCGGACGCCCTCCACAATTTTTCCGACGCGATCTCGCTCATCATCGCCTTCGGGGCGCGAAAGATTGCGAGGCGTCCACGCGATGCGGAAATGACCTTCGGCTACGGCCGTGTCGAGGTAGTGGCCGCGCTTATCAACTACACGACGCTGATCGTGATCGGCCTCTACCTGCTCTACGAGGCGGCGATGCGCCTTGTCGATCCGCAACCCGTCGAAGGCTGGCTGATCGTCATCATCGCGGGCATCGCCTTGGTCGTGGACGCCCTGACGGCCGCGCTGACCTACGCGATGTCGAAATCCAGCGTAAACATCCGCGCGGCCTTCCTGCACAACGTGGCCGATGCGCTCGGCTCCATTGCTGTGATCGTCGCGGGGACACTCATCCTCCTCTATGACTGGCGGTTGGTCGATCCCATCGTGACCGTGCTGATCGCAGGTTACATCCTGTGGCAGTCGTTCCGCGAGATCGGGCCGGTCGTCCGCATACTGATGCTCGGCTCGCCGCCCGAGATCGAGACGCGCGCAGTGCTCGATGCCGTACGCGATATCGAGGGCGTGAGCGGCATTCACCACGCGCATTTCTGGCAAATGGACGAGCGCCGCGCTGCTCTTGATGCACACATCGTTATCGCCGAAGGCCGGTGGAGCGAAGCCGACGCCATAAAGGAGCGGATCAAGGCGGCGCTTTCCAACCGGTTCGACATCGCGCATACGACGCTCGAACTGGAATGTGCGCGCCATGCCTGCGATGCGCCGTCCGAGTTCGGCGGCCGGGGGCATGGCGCAGAGTCGGGCGGATGAATGACATCGTTGCTGCGGCGCTGACCGTTGCGCTTCTGTGCGAGGCAACTCTGGGTGCGGCCCTGATCTGGTCCATACTCGTCCCAGACCGCCGCCTCTGGCCACCAGACCGGGTGACTTTACTCAGTCAACTCATGATATGGCCGCCTACAATCGCCGCCTTTGCATGCGCTGCAATCATCGGTATCGCCGAGTGGAACGCGCTGGAATGGCCGATCTGGTTTCGTTGGGGGCTCGGACTGCCTCTGGTCGTCGCGGGAAACGCCGTTGTCTGGCCTGCCGCCTTCGGGATTGGTCTCGATGCGACCAGTGGAGCGAAGGCGGAGCTGAAGACCGAAGGATTCTACCGCTGGTCGCGAAACCCGCAATACGTGGCTGACATGAGCATCCTGATCGGATGGGCGATCCTCTCCGCCTCTCCTGCCACCTGGATCGTCGCGGTCGGGGGCGTCATCCTCCTTGCTCTCGCGCCCTTTGCGGAGGAACCTTGGCTGGACGAGGTCTACGGCGCGTCCTACCGGTCCTATCGCAAGCGCGCGTCACGGTTTTTCGGAGTGCCACGCTAGCGGTACACGGCAGCTTGGCCCCATATCCTACCCCACGTAGTGTTCACAGTCCTCTACTCCGGTGGCCGTCGCGGCAAGCAACCGGTCCACATCGCCGATCAGTCCGGCAACCCGCGCATCGCTCAGGCGATACCGCGCGAAGCGGCCCTCGCTTCGGCGGCTGACCAGCCCACATTCCAGCAGGCAGCGCAGGTGGTTCGAAACGTTCGGCTGGCCCAGGCCGGTGCGCATAACGATCTCCTGCACACTGCACTCCCCCTCTGCGAGCGCGTCCAGGATCGCCAGCCGGCTCGCGTCGCCGAGGCCACGGAAGAACTTTGCCCGCCGCGCGATGGCGTCTTTCCTTGTGAGATCGCCTTGTGCTTTCGGTTCCGCCATATCATCGTCTACTGATACGTCATCGAGGCTTCCATCGCCCCGCGGTTCCGCGAGGATCGCATATGACCGATGCGCAGGACAACCTGAAGGAAACCTCGCCAGATCTTGTCCGGATGCGCGTGCACGGCATGGACTGCGCCAAGGACGCCGCCGAGATCGAGCGTGCGGTCCGATCAGCCGGTGTGGCCGGTGATGACGTAAAGGTTTCCGCCGCAACACACATCATGACCTTGCGCATTGAAGAAAACGACCTGCCTAAGGTCCGTCCGGCGCTGGAAGCGACCGGCTACGACTTCGAACGGATCAATGGCGATGGGGCCGCTGAGCCCGACCCGGCCTACAAGGACCCCTCCTACCGCCGCGCCCTCTGGATCGTGGTCGCGCTCAATCTGGGCTACGGCGTGGTCGAAATGGCGGGCGGGTTCATGTCTGGCTCACAGGCGCTGAAGGCGGACGCACTCGATTTTCTTGGGGACGGTGCGATCACGTTTCTAGGTCTGCTCGCCATCGGTTGGAGCCTCATATGGCGGGCACGGTCGGCCATGATCCAGGGCGTGTTTCTGGGGCTTCTGGGCGTTGGCGTCGTGGCCAGCACTATCTGGCGGGTTCTGAACCAGACGACGCCCGAGGCTGGGTTGATGGGGGCCTTCGCCGTAGGGGCGCTGATCGTGAACATCCTTTCGGTCCTGCCGCTCCTGAAGCACCGGAAAGGCGACGCCAACATGCGCGCCGTCTGGCTCTTCTCGCGCAACGATGCCATTGGCAATGTCGCCGTGTTGATCGCCGCCGGGCTGGTCGCTGGGCTTGGCAGCGCCTGGCCTGACCTCATCGTCGCCCTTGCCATTGCGGGGCTGTTCCTGCGTTCGTCCTGGGTCATCATTCGGGATGCTCGCTCGGATTTGGCAGAGGAAGAGGCCGCGGTTGCTCCAGGCATGGAAGTCCCGTGATCATGAAAGCAGCTATCCGTAGAACGGCAGCAACGTTTAAGAATTTTCGCTGCGGGACGGCGAAGCTCAAGGGCGGCGGCCGGCGTTCAAAATTCTGACAGGGAGAAAGTCGCGGTCCGGGGTTGGCCGTGCAGATTGAAGCAAAGCCGATACCCCGGCGCCCGTCCCACGCCCCACTCCAGCGGCTTCATGCGCCTGCGGCTCAGGAACACGCTATCGTTCATGTTGGCGCCGAAGGCGAAGTACCGGACCTCGTCGGCGGGGCGGCCCTCGAGCCGCAGCCTCCAGATCCGGTACCAGAGGCGGGCCAGCGGTCAGACGCGCAGGAGAAAGCCAGAGGCGTTCCAGGAAGCGGCGCAGCGCGATCACGCAGACTCTCCCGGCGCGAGGCGCGAGATGCGCAGCAGCAGTCCGAGTTGCAGCAGCGCGGCAAAAATGGCGGCGACGAAGACCGCATGAACCGAAATCAGCGACACGAGGCCCGCGCCGAGCAGCGGCAGGAGCGCTGCGGGCGAGGCCATTGCGTTGAAATAGGCCGAATAGGCGGGCCGCCGGTCGTCGGGCGAGATCTCCATCAGATAGCCGAGATAGCCGATCGTCACGCCGTTCATCATCGCGCCGATCACCACGAAGAGCGCCATGTAGCCGTAGATCCCGGCGCCCGATCCCAACAGGAGCAGCACCACTGCAGGTGGCAGCATCCGCACGGACGCGACGGTCTGCAGCATGCTGAGCTTGCCAGCGGCGTCGCCGAGCTTGCCCCAGAGCGGGTTGGAGGCCAGCGCACCAGCGGTCTGCGCGCCAAGAAGCAGGCCCACATCGGCCGCCGTGATCCCGCTCCGATCCGCGGCGACGACATAGAAGGGCAGCGCCATCAGTGTCGCACCGCCCAGCCACTGGGAGTAGAGGAAGAGCCGGAACCGCGGGTCCTGCGACAGCACCGCCCATCCACCGCGCAGGAAACTCGCGACGCCCTGCGGCGGCCCGCGCTCCGACCGGCGCGACGGCATCGCGGGCTCTCCGGCCGAGACGAAGAGCGCCGAGGAAACGACCATCAGGAGGGCCGCCAAGGCGAAGATCAGTGCGTAGGCCTGCAGGTTGGGCAGCACCTCGAGCGTCCCACGGACAAACGCGGCGACACCGAGTGCGAAGACCCCGCCGCCGAAGAACCGCCACGCCAGCATCCGGCTGCGCGCCCCGGAGGAGATCGAGCGGCCGACAATGTCGTTGTAGGGCACCGCCACGACGCCGCTGACGAAGGCGTAGAGCGTCCAGAGGATCAGGAAGGCCGTGGCGAGCGCCATTGTCGACCAGCCGGCGCCGAACCACAGCGTCAGCGAGATAAGACCGGCGCAGATTGCCCGGCCGTAGGCGCCGAAGACGTAGTAGGGCATCCGCCTCTTCGCTCGTTCGGCCAGGAATCCGACGACGAGCTGCGGCAGGAGCCAGCCCAGTCGCAGCACGGCGCTGACGAATCCCACGGCGAATGCGCTGCCGGTGAGCTGGAAGACGAGACTGGCGACGACGGTGGCGGAATCGATCGCCGCGGCGCCGGCCTGGAACGCCGCGCCCGCGCCGGCGATGCGCCAGAACCGGCCGCGGGGAACGTGCGCTTGTGCAGCGTCAGGCGTCGACATCCGCCGCTTCCGCCTCGGCCCGCGCGCGCCGGATGTCGAGGCCGGACTGCCACAGCACGATCAAGCCGAAGCCCACCACGAGGATGATCGACATCATCCAGTTGAACAGGATCATCAGGAGCGCCTGCTCCTTGGGCACGCCGAGAAGGTCGAAGGCCAGCGCGGAGCCGATGACGAAGCCGCCCGGCACGCGCACGAACCTCGACAGCACCAGCGAAAAGCCTGCGAACACCATCAGGAAGAGATAGTCAAAGGGGGCGAGGACGACGCCGACGGCCAGACCTGCCCAGAGATAATGGCTTGTGGCGACCAGCTTGGCTGCGACCGCGCCGACGATGACGTAGCCGCGATTCAGGCGCGCTCGCGGCCAGACGACACCCGCAGACAGCGCTCCGCGCAGCGCTGCGCCATTCGCTCTGAACCACTTCGCCATCCAGTCGAATAGGCGGCAGATCAGCGGGCCTTCCTCGGCGAAGAGGGCTCGAAAGCGGTACATCGCCCAGAGCAGAGTCCCGAAGAGCGCGAAGTTCAGCGCACCGGCGACGGCGAGCCCCAGTTCCAGGTTGCCCTCGATCCGCGGCAGCTGGCCCGCCATTGCCACCAGGCCGGCGAAGAGTGCGAAGACCACCCCGTCGATGAAGCGTGCGATGATGGTCGTGGTCAGGACCGTGCCCATCTTCAGCCCCTCCACCCGCGCAACGAGCCACGATCGGACGAGCGGGCTGATCCCCAGCGGCACCAGGACATTGGCGCCGTAGCCGGCCAGCAGTGCACCGGTCAGCCGCAGGGTCCGCACGGGTTTGACGTCGTGCAGGATCTGGCGCCACTTCCAGCCGTTCAGCAGCTGCTCCAGCAGGATCGTCGCGGCGAGTACCAGGACCCAGCCTACGTGCGCCTCGCTGAGCCCCTGCAGGAACCTGCCAAAATCTAGGTCACGGTAAAGCCAGAAGACCAGCGCCAGCGCCAGGGCCCCGCCCAGAATGGGTGGGAGCCAACGCGTGAGAACGCGCCGCACCGGCGGCGCCGCACGCCCGGCGGCGCCTTCACCACGGGGCCCGAGCGAAGACTGCGTCATCCCTGTCCTGTCGTCATTGCGCCGCTCAGTCCTCCGCGGCAGGAGCCGCGGGTCCGGCTCGCGCCGGAGCTATGCGGCGACCTTGCGGCAGGCCTCGGCGCAGCGGCGGCAGGCTTCAGCGCAACGCTGACAAGCCTCCTTTTCATGTTTCTCGCACTCCGCCGCGCAGGCTTCGCAGATCTCGGCGCAGAGGCGGCACCAGTTCTGCGACAGTGGCGAGTTCCGTGCCCTGGCGCGGGCGCAGGCCTGGCAGATCTCGGCACAGTCGAGGCAGAGCCGCAGGCAATCCGCCATGCCGGCGTCGCCAATGCAGCAGTCCACGCAGGTCTCGCAGGCGGCAGTGCAGTCCAGACAGGCGCGGATGCAGTCCTGCATGGTTTGATCGGTCATCGGTCTTTCTCCTTGCTGAGGTTGGTCGGAGCTTGTTCGCTCCTTTGTCCAGTGGGCGTGCCGGTTCGCGCCGGCCGCACTTGCATGAAATGACGACCGGCGCGATCTCGCAGGGTTTAACGCTGGCCCCCCGGCCAGGTGAGGAACGGCATTTTCACGACGATCCCGCTGTCGGTATGCGGACCTCGTCATCCGCATAGCCGAACACCGGCGGCACACGCGGGATCGCCGACATGTCCATGCCGCCCGATATGTCCATCATCTGCTTCATTTCTGGGTCCCCGGCCATCGTGCCGGTCTGCGTCACGGCAGGCGCTGCAGCGAGGCCGACGGCGGCGAATGCGGTGGCGAGAACCCCGCTTCTGCGACTTCCTCTGTTCATGGCGCATCTTCCCTGGGATCGCTGATTCCAGAGTATCCTAGCCGCCGTACCAAGGTACGGAGTCAACGGGCGTCGCGGACCTTTTGGCTCAAGCGTCCCGCTCGATCGCCTCCAAGATCGAGCAGGCGCCAAGATTTCCGTCTCCCGGACAGGCCTCGATCAGCCTGTCGAGGACGCCGGCAATCCGCTTGAGCTGTTCGAGCCGCATCTGCACCTCGACGCGCTTCTGTTCGGCCAGCCTCCGAACGTCGCGGCAGGTTGCATCGGGTTGACCCCTCAGGGACAGCAGCTCCGAAATCTCAGCGAGCGAAAAGCCGATCCCCTGCGCATCCTTGATGAAGCGGATGCAGCGGACCGTACCTGGCGAGTAATGGCGAAACCCGCCGCCGGCGGGCTTCGGCGGTCGAAGAACCAGACCCCGCCGCTCGTAATACCGGATCGTCTCCACATTGACGCCGGCGGCGCGCGCGGCTTGGCCGATCGTCATGTCGTGCATGTAGCCTCCTTCCTGCGCACCGGCGGGCACCTTGTGGATCTCGGACTGCCGGTCGCCAACGCGGCGGCTCCATCGGTTCAGCTCGCAGCGCGGTCGTCTCAAAGCATCGACGATATATCCGAGGCGCCGCTTGGATAGGCGAACATCGTGTCTGCGAGATGATCAGCCGTCAGACCGTGCCGGACCGCGAGTGTGAAGACGTTGATGACCTCGTCGGCATGCGGGCCCAGCAGATGCGCACCTAGAACGCGGCCGCTGCCCTCCTCGATCAGCACCTTGTGGCCCATCACCGTCTCCGCCGCCTGACGAGCGGTGAACCAGCCCGGAGTCCTGGCGCAGGTCACACGGAACTTCAGCCCCCTCTCACGCGCCTCGTCATTGCCAAGGCCGACGCGGGCCAGCGGCGGGATGGTGAAGACCACGGACGGCACGCCGTCGTAGTTCGGCCGACGGTGGTTGCCCTCCAGCAGGTTGGCCGCCACGACCTTGCCGTCGTGGTTGGAGACCGGCGTCAGCGGCGGCCCCATCTGGGCGGCGTCGCCGGCCGCATAGACCGCCGGGTTGGAGACGCTCTGCAGGTGTTCGTTGAGCGCGATCCGGCCCTCCCGCATCTCGATACCGCCGGCCGCAAGGTCCAGGCTTTCGAGATCCGGTTTCCGGCCCGCGGCGTGGACGACAAGATCGGCGTCAAGGACGATCTGCCCCTCGTCCACCGCGGCGGTCACCCGATAGGCTTCGCCGCTCCTTTCCACGCGCGTCACTTCGGCGCCCGTACGGACATCGACGCCGATCTCGACGAATTTCTCCATCAGCCAGCCAACCAGATCGGGATCGAACCCCTTCAGTATCCGGCCGCCATGCTGGAGGATCGTCACGTCCGCACCGACCCTTGCGGCGATGTGCGAGAACTCGGCGGCGATATAGCCGCCGCCCACAAGCAGAATGCGGCTCGGAAAACTTTCCAACTCCAGGAAGGCTTCATTGTCGATCAAGTGCTCTTCGCCCTCAATGCCCAGAGGAACGGGCTCGGCTCCGGCGGCGATGACGATGTGCCGGGCCACCAGCCTGCTGCCGTCAACCTCGACCGCGTTCGTCGCCACGAAGCGGGCGCGCCCGTGGTGACGGGCGATGCCGGCCTCGGCGAAGCTTTGCTCCTTCTTCTTCGGAACGGGAGCCGTGAACCCGCGCTTGAACTGCAGCAAATCGGCCCACTCTATCGCGACGTCGCCGGTCACGCCCTTGCCCCGCATCCGAGTGGCGTGATCGACCGCTTCGACGCCCCCGATCATCATCTTTTTGGGATCGCAGCCTCTGAGCGCGCAGGTTCCGCCGAAGGGGCGGAAATCGATCACCGCCACGCTGCGGCCGGCGGCGCGCGCCTTCCCGGCCACCGCGGTCGCCGCCGTGCCCGTGCCGATCACGATCAGATCGTAGGTATCGTTCATCGACTTCTTTCCTTCAGTCGGTTCACCCAGCGCAGCAGGAGAGAGTGGCCACGTCCTTTTCGAACGTCTGCGCAGCAAGCTTCAGCCCCTCGACGGTCGTGAGGTAGGGAAAAATCGTGGCGCCCAGGTCCTCGTAGGTCATGCCCGCCTTGATCGCCATGGCGGCGGTCTGGATGCTGTCCGCCCCTTCGGGAGCGAGGATGTGCGCCCCGAGGAGCCGCTTGCTCGGCCCGTTTGCGACCAGCTTTATGAGCCCGCGCGTGTCTCGCGCCGCCAAGGCGCGCGGAACGTGCTCGAGCGGCAGGACGGACGTGCGCACCTCGTGGCCCGCGGCTCTGGCCTGCGCCTCGGTCAGGCCGACGCTCGCCACCTGCGGATCGGAGAACACCACGGCCGGCATGACGGAATTGTCGTAGCGCAGGCTGTCGCCGTTCATCGCGTTCTTCGCCGCGAGCTTGGCGCCATAGGCGGCCATGTAGACGAACTGGTCGCGCCCGGTCACGTCGCCCGCCGCATAGACACCAGTGCGGCTGGTGCGCATCCGGTCGTCGACGACGATGCCGCCGCGCGGGTCGGTCTCGATGCCTGCGCGGGCAAGGGCGAGGCTTTCGGTGTTCGGCGTGCGGCCCGTCGCGAGCAGAATCTCGCTGGCTTCCAGCGTTTCCTCGCCCGCGCCCGTGTCGATCGTCAACGAGATCTGGCCTCCGCATTGCGCGGCGCGCGTGTAGCGCCGGGTCGTTCGAACGATGATGCTCTCGTCCTCGAAGGCGCGCGTCAGGGCGGCCGCGATTTCCGGCTCGGCTCCGGGCAGCAGCCCGCGTCGTGTGACGATGGTGACGCGCACGCCGGCCCGGGCAAAGACCTGCGCCAGCTCGGCGCCAATATAGCCGCCGCCCATGACGATCAGCGATCCCGGCAGCTTCTCAAGCTCCAGGATCGACGTGCTGTCGTGGTGGCGCACCGTCTCCAGACCAGGGATGGCCGGTACATGGGGACGCGAACCGGTCGTGATGATGACCTTGCCCGCCCTGACGCGCTGCCCGCCCACTGTCAGAGCGCCGCCATCCGCAAACGCCGCTGCGCCCTCGAGGTAGGCGACGCCGTTGTGGCTCGGCAGGACGTCGATGTACTTCGCCGCGCGTAGATCGTCTACGAGCGCCTGTTTCTGGCGGATCACCGCGCTCCAGTCGGTGATCCGGGCCTGCGCCTCGATCCCGTCGAAGCGGGTGGCGGCGCGCGGCGCGTGCATCACCTCCATCGCCCGGATCATCGCCTTGGACGGCACGCAGCCGACATTGACGCAGGTGCCGCCGATGGTGCCGTGGCCGATCAGGGCGACCCGCGCGCCGTCCTCGGCGGCAGTGATGGCGGCGGAGAACCCGGCGGAACCTGCGCCGACGACGGCGAGGTCGAACCCGCCACCGGCGCGACAACAATCGTTACTCATCGCCTGGCACCCGGGAGGCGCGGCCCGCACGCTTGGTGAGAAGATACGTGACCGATGCGGCCGCCATCAGCAGGATCGCCGTGGTCGTCCAGCCCGGGCCGAAGCCGGCCATCGCCGAGAAGCAAGTCCACATCACCACATCCCAACTTTCAGTTGTCGGTCAGGCGCTCGCGACGCCGCCACAGAGCGTAGATCGTAAGCCCGAGGAAGAAGATCAGCGCCGGGATCAGCACGTAGTCGAGCACGCCGAGCAGCGTGGAGAGGCCGACGGCACCGAGCAGAACCACCAGGATCGGCGTGAAGCAGCAAAGCGCGGCAACGACGGTGCCGACGACGCCGGTCAGCAGAAGCTTGTCATTCACCTGGGACTATCTCCTGGCCTGGAAGCCAAGGTCGGGTATCCGCCGCGCCCGTTGCAGGCTCCGCACCGCCAGCAACAGAGGGCCGACGGCCACCGCGATCAGCGCCGACACGAGGATACCGGAGCCGGAGAGAAACCCGGTCAGGCCGGCCAGCGCCGATCCGACCAGCGCAATCCCGCCGCCGCAACAGAGGATGAGGGCCGGCGCGGCGATCGCGGTTGCGAGGATCATGCCCATGCCTTTGTCGCTCATCGGCTCGCCTCAGGTACTGGACGCGTCGTCCAGCACCACGGCCGTGTATCCGTAGGTGGCCGGTTGGGCGGCGATTTCTTCAAGCGTAGTAAGCGCGTCGTCGAAGGTGACCGTGTAGACGGCCGTCTCGCCGCTATCGTCCGGTGCGAAATCGACGATCTCGACGCTGTCCGATTTCTGAAGCGCCTTGCCGACGATGAACGAACAGGATGCGCACCAGAGGCCGCTGACCTCAATGCGGGCTTGGCGTTCTTCGGCATGGGCCGCTCCTACGGCCAAAAGTCCGAAACCGAGGGCGGTCAAGGTTCTGCGCATGAGGCGTCCTTTCTCAGTAGCCGAGGAAGTAGGGGGTCAGATAGGAGAAGGCCAAAGAGGCCGCGACGACCACGGTTGCCGTCCAGAGGGCGATCTTCATGAACCGCTGGTTCAACGGCCGGACACAAGTGCCATCTGCGCAGACCTGCACCGATGGGCGGTAGACTTTCCAGAACCCGTAGGCCAGTGACGCCCCAGCGAAGGCGAAGAAGTACCACTTGTACTGGTACAGCGCGCCCATCCGCCCGATCCACGTGCCCGTGGCGCCGAGGCCGAAGAGCACGAGCGGCAGAATGCAGCAGGACGTCATGGCGAGCGCACCGAGGACGCCGCCGGCCGTTGCCGCCGTCGCGCCGTGATCGGCGTCCCGCTTCGGTGCGGCTTTAGTATCAAATGTCATTCCAATGGCCCCGATTGATCCCATCTGCTTACATGCCCTACTGTCTGTAGCGACTACAGATACAAGAGGAGTCTTGTATGGAGAGGTTCACGAGCCTGCGAGGCTATCCGATCGGCGCGATGTCACGGGAAACCGGCGTGAACATCGAAACCATCCGCTACTACGAGCGCATCGCTCTGATGCCCGAGCCCGGCCGGACGCCGGGCGGCAATCGGCAGTATTCGCACGACCATCTGCAACGGCTGTCGTTCATCAAGCGCAGCCGCGAGCTTGGATTCAGCATCGACGAGATCCGCGGCATGCTGAAGATGATCGACCAGGATGGCGTCAGCTGCGGCGAGGTGCACGCGATGACCATGGAACACCTGGCCGCCGTGAGGGAGAAGATCACGCATCTGAGGAAGCTGGAGCGGGCATTGTCGGACATGGCTGCCGGGTGCGCGCGCGGCGACATTCCGGATTGCCCGATCATCGAGACGCTATTCGAGGCGTGAACGGCGATGCCCTCGCTGGGATACGCGCACTCGTGCCCGTTCTGTTGAACTCGCGATTTCACTGAACGGAGCGCGCAACAAGCCAGAGACGGTTAGGCCGCAGTCCCGTCCGCTCTGCCGGATGGTGCACGCTCAAGCCTATGCCCGACGCGGGGGTGTGTTCGCAGCATAGTCTGAAGGGACGGATTTGCCTCTGCGCTGCCGCGGAGCCGGCACGCATGGCAGAAAAACCCGCCCTGCGCTCTTTCGCCGCGCCGCAGCATCGGAGTTGACCGGGCGACTGCGTGATCTGGCGCTCTTCAACATGGCCGTCGCCACCTCCGGGCGAATGTGGTCGCTCGGTGAGATGGCTCGCGCAGGACTCCAGGCCGTCGAGCCAGGCGACGCGGCCCACCGTCGCCCGGCGCTTGAGCCAAACCGTCGCGATCCTACGACTCGCTCCGGTAGAGCCGATGTCCCAAAGTCCCTTTTCGGAGGTCACGCTGGTGTCGTGCCGATGCCACGCGACCTCTCTGTACGCAGTTGCCTGTCTTCGCACGATGCCGGCGGCCAGATCCTTGTCCGTACTGCCGATGCCCTGTCAGCAAGTCTCCTATGGCACGCAACGCCTCCTGCGACCCTCGCGGTCTCTCATGGCCCGATCTGGCCGGGAGCGGCTGGCGTCTCGACCGCCTGAGACGCAACGGCGGGCCCGGAGTTTCTTCCCCTGACGGCTGCGCCGTCCTTCCTCGCGGAACAACAAACACTGGTCCCGCCGTCCTCCGCTCACGCTGCGGGCCCCAAGATCCGTTCCGGGGGCTGCGTCGGCGGATCGTCCCGGCCCTGACGATCGCCATCGAGACCGCGACGGGCGCGGGATCGAAGCAGCAAAGGAGACCTGACATGGCCACCATCGGCACCTTCAAGAAGACCGGCCGCGAGTTCACCGGCGAGATCGTCACCCTCAGCGTCCAGGCGAAGAACGTCCGCATCGTTCCCGAGGACAGCGTCCCCTCCGACAACGCGCCGAGCCACCGCGTCTTCGTCGGCCGCGCCGAGATCGGCGCCGCCTGGTCGAAGCGCTCGGGCGAGGGCCGCGACTATCTCAGCCTCAAGCTCGACGACCCGAGCTTCACGCAGCCGATCTACGCCAACCTCTTCGACGACACCGTCGTCGAGGGCGGCGAGGAGACCTACTCTCTGATCTGGTCGCGGCCGACTCGCCGCAACGGCGACTGACACATCACCGAGGTCCCGCCCCCTCGGGCGGGACCGCCTCTCGGCGGGAAGGCGCCGGCGGCGGGCCCGGCAACCGCCGGCAGTCCGCCCGCTGGGCGGGAACGCGCCAAGAGCGCGTCGCGCATCGGTCGAACATGGCCCATCTCGCCACGTCCCGGCGCTGGCCTTTTGGCGACAGACGGTTGGCCTGTAGCATCGGCTCGATTGAACGGTGACCCGGCGAGGGACCGTGGATGCAGCCGACTTCCCGACCCGCAAACCTGGAGTCCTACCTCGCGGCGCGCGACATCGCCGATCTCTGGGCGCAACTCCATCACGATCTGGAGCCCTACGGGATCGACCGCATCTTCCATGGCGGCTCCCGGCGCCGACCCGCGAACGGCGAACACGGCAAGCACGACACGCTCGTTCTCTCGAGCTACGGCGCGGAGTTCGACAGGTTCTTCGTCGACGGCGCCGGCTTCCTGTCCGACGTCACCACGCAATGGGCGCTCCACAGTGAGGGCGCCGTCAGCTGGCACCTGACCGCGCGACTGAAGGCACGTGGTCAACTCACAGCGCGACAGCTCGCCGTCCACGAACAGAGCCGCGCGCTCGGAGTCACGGCCGGCTACACGGTCAGTCTCAGGACCGCCTGCACGGCGCTCGTCAGCGGCTTCGGGCTTTGCGCCGAGGCAGGCGTGAGCCAGGCCCGCGTCGACCGGACATGGCTGTTCCATGGTCCCCGCATCCTGACGGCGCTGACGGCCTTCGATGTCTGCGCCCGCAACCTCTCGCACGCGCCGCCCGCCGAGGCGCTCTCGCGGCGCCAGCGCGAGGTCCTGGAATGGGCGGGCGAGGGAAAGACCGTAGACGACATCGCCGAGATCCTCGAACTACACCGCAACACGGTCGCCAAGCACATGCACGAAGCCCGCTCGCTGCTCGGCGTCGCCACCACGCTCCAGGCCGTCCTGCGCGCCGCGCTGCAGGGGCAGATCTACAGGTAGGAAGCCCATGCGTTCGAAAAGCCGTTCGCCCGTCATCGGCCTCGCCATCGCCGTAGCCGGACTTGCCGGCATGGCGCTCGCGGCCTCGTCGCTTCTCGGGGAACAGGAGACGGATCAGGTCCGACGCGATCTTACCCGCGTCCTTTCCGAGGTCTACCAGCGCGCACAGAGCCGCGCTGCCACCGGCGAAGTCGTGCGGCCGGACTATGCCGATACCCGTATTGAGCTTTCGGTTCCTGATCTCAGTGAAGGTTGGGAGCCGAGCTGTGACATCGCGATCGATGCAGAACAGTCGGATCCGCGGCGATATCTGCAGGCACTGGTTCTGGTGCCACGAGACCGTATTCGGAGTGGCGGACATGCGTTTACCGCCTACGCCTTTCTCGCGGGCGACGCAGCCGTCGACGCCGACCTGTTTCGCACCCCACCCGATTGGCTCACGGAAGCGGCTGGTGGATACGGCAGCCTCGAAGCGGACCTTCGCCTCGTCACCGGGCCCAGCACCGTCGAGGTCGAGACATTCGAGTGTCCCGATTTCTCGTACGCGATCATTGAGGGGACGCCGCGATGAACCCGCGCGAGCTTCGGATGAACGTCTACAACAGCAGCAAGATCGGCCACGCCAACGTGTCGTTCTATGAAGACGGCCAGCACGTCTACACGATCGGCGCCAACATCCTTCGAAACGTGCCGCAGCTGGCCGTGCCGAGGTTTGCGCCGTTTCAGCGCGACGACGGCATCTACCGGGACGAGAGCGCCGACCATCTTGCGGCAATTGTCGAAGGTACAGTCATTTCCGCCGGCGTGCCCGTCACCGACCTGGAATACGAGGAGCTGCTTTCCCAGGCGCGCGAGCTCGAAGGCCAGACCTTCAACTACAGCGTCTTCACCGAGGCCTGCGTTGAGCTCGTCGAGCGCTTCTATGAGGAGGCAGGGCATCCGGGCGAGTTCGGCGACCTCTATCCGGAGGAGGCCCGCACCGGCTCTCTCGTCTGGCAGCGCGTCCCGATCACCGACACGTCGATCATCTCGACCTGGCCCGACAACGTTCCCTACTATAGGCCGCCAGCGCTTCTATTGCCGGACCCGCCGTCTCTCCCGCCGCCCCCGATCTTCGGCGACCTGCCTCCTGCGCCCGCAACGCCCGAGGAAGCACGCATGCTCGCCAACGCCGCCGGTGCGGCGGATGGCGCCGCGACCGACGGGACCGACGCCCGCCCGGAGGATTCCGGCCGTGCGCACATAGATGCCGGCCCGGACGACGGCATTCCGGAACTGACCTTCGGCATCACGACCGACACAGCCGAGGAGCGGTGGGCCGCTGCGGAGAGCCTGACCTTCGGGGCGGATCTTGCTGGCACGGACGTCGGCGCTCCAAGCCAGGGGAGGTTCGGCCACACTGACCTGGATGACGCGCGCGTGGGCAGCGAGGGTACCGGCGAGAAGCAGGACGCCGGGACGGAGCGATCCGCGACCCTTCCGGAGGCGACGGCAGCCGGGCGCCCGGAGATCGGTCCAAACGACGGCGACGCGGGACTCACGTTCGGCGTCGCCGGCGATGTTCCCGAAGAGAGATGGGCTGCGGCAGGCGACCTGGCATTCGGCGCGGGGCTTGCTGGCGTGGACATCGCCTCGATGCCCTTCACGAGCCTTGGTGCCGAAGCAGGCGCTTCATCGGCGGAAGCTGCGTCGATCTTCGATCCGAGCGCCGCGGCGGCTTCGGATGCCGCCGACGCCGGGAATCGAGGAACAGATTCTGTCGCGATCGATGCACCGCCCGACCTCGTCCGGGACGCCCCCGAGCCGGGTCCCGAGGGCGTCGGAACTCCTGAACAGGATCAGTCGATCGGCGCACAGGCGGAGTCCGACGACGGAATGCCGTCACCGGAACGGCCTGAGATCACAGTCGCCGAACCCGCAGCGGACACAGATCGAACCGCTCCGACGGTGGACGCCGATCGTCTGTCCGCCGCGATCGATGGTGGTGCATGGTACGAGATTACTTCCTTCGGCGAGGACGCCGAACCGCTTGCGACGGGCGTTGAGACACCGGCCATCGTCACTGGGAGCGACGCAGGCTCGGGTCCGGAGAAGCCAACGATTGCGACAGCTGCGAATGCCTCGAGCGTGGAGTTCGCTGGTGTCGCGGACCTCCTCGATCACCCATCAGCCGTGTCCGAAACATCCGCCGGAGAAGCTATTGACTTGATCGCAGGAACAACCGACCCGATTCCTGCCATCGATCAGGAGAGCGCCCTCGCCGATGACATTTCCTTCGACGCGCCGATAGAGATTGGCGAGGTCGAAGCACCCGTTGAACCGCAACCGGCTCTTCCCGCAACAGCGGCGCCCTCGCGCGATAGCGACAGCACCACATTCGCACGTCGAGACGATGATGACGACGACGACGGATCCGCCGCGGACCGCGACGATGCGTCCGGTCCCAAGTCGTCGTCAAGCGACGGTGGCTTCGCGTCCGGCGAGACGCAGAGGACCGAAGGGTCCCGGGACTTCGGGGTCGCGGATGAGTTCGACTTCGGCCCCTCGCCGTCGACGGAGCTGAGCTTCGGTGACGGTTACGGCGGCGCCTCGAGCATCGACACGGCGACATTCTCGGAGCCCAATCTGTCCTTCGGCGACTTCGATACCGGGTCATCCTACGACGTCGGCTATGACATGGGCACGACGTCCTTCGACGACGGGTACAGCTTCTTCTGAGATCCGGGGCACCTCCGAACGGAGTGCCGCGCCCCCGGAAAAGCCCTCGAACAATGATCCTGTTTCGAACTCGGGGTTGACCTTCGACGTAGATACTCTCCCGAGCCGCCGCATCACCGACCTCGTCGAGCTGTCGCGCGGGATGACCTCGCCCGACTCACGCCGTCCAGACGCCCGGGCGCCTGCACCGAGCCCGATCGCGCCGTCAGGTGGTAGATATCACACTCGTCGCGTTCGCGCCCGGCGCCACAGCCTCACATCGCAATCCCGCAGCGGAGGCGAGGCTCATGGTCCTGGATTGGCACAGCTCAAGCGACTACGACGCCCTCGGCGATCTCGAACTCGGGGGCCTCGCCTGGGAATGCCTGAGGCGCAATCCCCAGTACCGGGCGACGGTGTCGGTCGCCGGGTCCGGGACGCCGGATGCGGCTCGGTGGGGCCTTCGGTTTCGCGGCGGATGCCGATCTTGCGGCGGGTGAGACCGCCATCTGCTGGCTGCCGGAGCGTGCGCCGGCCGCCGTCGCGCTTATCGACACCACGTCCTCGCTCTGCGCCGGCCTGGCGCCGCGGCAGCCGATCGACATCGTCGCTCACGTCGAGGACGGTCTCCGGTGTTGGATCGGTCTGCGCGACGGTACGACGCTCGTCGCGCGCACAGGCTTCGATCGCGAGGCCCCGTTCGGCGTCCTGATCCCGGTCGGCGGCGACTGGTCCGTGCGCAGCGCCGCCGCCGAACGCCTGCAGCGCCGGCTCCTTGGAGCGCGCGTGACGCCGGTCCTGCCAGCGCAGGCCCGCATCCGCTTTGCGAGCGCGCTTCGCGCCGCCGCCGCGCAAGAAGCCGGCGCCAGCTACCGCGATGTTGCCGGACTCCTCTTCGGCGAGGCGCGCGTGGCCGCAGAGACCTGGCCGACGAGCGCGCTCAAGGCGCAGACCGCGCGACTGGTCGCCCACGGCCGCTGGCTCGTAGCAGACGGGTATCGCGATCTGCTTCGCGGCCGCCTCGGACGACGACGACTTCTCGTCCGTCCCTGAGCGTCGCGGAGGCTCCTCTCTTCGGCGCACCGACACCTCGGTTCTCCTCGACTGGGGTGACGATTTTGCGTCCGGCACTTCGTCATCCCTCTCCGGCCCCGATTCCCGCTTTGATCGCCGCAGGCAACACCGCCGCGGGACGTCGCGGCAGAGACCACGACAGGAGGCACGACCCATGTCCGACCGCAATGCGACCTTGCCGCACCGATATCTCAGAACGCCCGAGGCCGCGCGCTTTCTCGGCCTGTCCGGCCGGACGCTCGAGAAACACCGCACCTACGGTACCGGCCCGAAGTACTCGAAAATCGGTGGCCGCGTCGTCTACGCGCTCGAGGATCTGCAGGCCTGGGTCAGCCGCGGCGAGAAGAGCTCGACCTCCGACGTGACCGGAGAGACCGTCCTGCCGGCCAAGCGGCACGCCGCGATCGCGCCCGCCTATCTCACGCGGCGTCGGTGAAAGCGATGCGGACGAGTGTCGAGCTCACCTGGATCGAGGGCCGGATCGAGCGCTGGCTGCGCTTTGGCAGTCCGGCGGAAGAGACGCATCTCACGCGCACCGAAAGGCGCGCCGTCTTCGATCCGTGCGCCGTCTTCGCCCTGGTCCGCTGGGCATCGAACGACTTCGGCACGATCGAAAGCCGCATCGACATCCTGCGCGCGGTCGGACCTGGAGAGACCTGCGCGACCATCCCCTTCGTGACGCCCGGCGCCGACATCCTGCTTCGTACGTCCAGCTGGCCGAAGGTCGAGGCGGTGCTTTACGCCATCGATCAGGTCGAGTGCGCGGGTATTTCGCCGGAAGAGGCCTGTCCCGATCACTGGCGGCATGTCCACCATCGCCTGACGGCGCGGCTGCAGCCGCGCGTCTACACGGCCGCCCGCCACGCGGCCTGGCTGAAGCGGCGCGAGCTCGCATCGTGACCGGCGTAGCTGCCCCGATCGCCCTTGCCGGCGCGGCGCTCGTTCTGCTTGCCCTCTCGGAGCACGACCGCAGGCCGCGGATCGTCTGGAACACGTCGGCCAGCGTGGCTGTCGGCCTCTATGCCGTGCGGCCGCACGAGCGGCCGCGAACCGGCGACCTGGTTGCGGTGCGGGCGCCCACGAAGCTCGCGGAGTGGCTCGACTCCATGGACTATCTCGGTCGCGACGCAGTGCTGCTCAAACGCATCGCCGCGGTTCCAGGCGCCGAGGTCTGCCGGCAGGCGCATCGCATTCTGATCGACGGAAGTGTCGTCGCCGTGGCGCAGGCCCGCGACAGTCTCGGTCGCCCACTGCCCAGCTGGAGGGGCTGCCGACACCTCCACAAGGGCGAGGTGTTCCTGCTGAACGCGGACGCGCCGGCGAGCCTCGACGGTCGCTATTTCGGGCCGACCGACGGCAGCTCCATCGTGGGTGAGGCGCGTCCTCTCCTGACCGTGGGGGGTTAGTCGCATGCGCACACGTCCACGAACGTTCTGTCGGACCATCGCGCCGATCCTGCTCGTTCCGGTCCTCGCGATGGCGCAGGAAATGGACCCCGCGCTGCCCTTTGCATCACGGCCAAACAGTCCCGCGCCGACCGCCAGCCCGGCTGCCGCGACGCCGTTCTACACGCACATCGTCGAGGCGTCGGCTCGGTTCGGCCTTCCGGAACGCTGGATCCGCGCCGTCATCGCCGTCGAAAGCGCCGGCGATCCGCGCGCGGTCAGCACCGCCGGAGCCATGGGCCTGATGCAGATCATGCCCGCAACCTGGGCCGAACTTCGCGCCGCGCACGGTCTCGGCGTCGACCCGTTCGACCCACGGGACAACATTCTCGCGGGGACGGCCTATCTGCGCGAGCTCTACGATCGCTTCGGCATCCGAGGGTTCCCCGCGGCCTACAATGCAGGATCCGACCGCTACGCCCGACACCTCGCGACTGGGCGTCCGCTGCCGCGCGAAACCCGCGCCTACGTCGCGCGGCTCGCGCCCCTCATCGGCCAAACGAGTGGGGCGCGGCGCTCGGTCAGCGACAGCTCGGCTGCACGCGATTGGCGCGACGCCGGCATCTTCGCGCAACCGCCGGCACGTGGCACTAGTGCCAGGACGGAACCGCCTGGGCGTCGCACTGAACGCCCTGATGCGGCATTGGACCTCCGATCCACGGAGCTCTTCGTCCCGGTTCGGACCGGAGATCGGCTATGATTTCCTGGATCGCAGCCTCGCGGCCGGTTTCGCGCTCCGTCGCGTTCTGGAGTGCTTCGCGATCGGTGGGCGGAGCGGCAGGGGTTTTGGCGCGAGATAAAAGCCGCAGGGTGTGCGGCCGGGATGTTGTTGTGATCAGGGAAGTTTCTGCACCTTGCGGGAGGGGGGCGCAGGGTGCGGCTCTCCGCAAGCCTCTGATTTCCCTCCGCTCGATGCAGGGTGCGCGCACGATGCCGGAGGCTCGGCCGTGACCCGCCGCGACGACGACCTTCGCATTCGTCCAGGCCGCATTCGGGATGGCGGCAAGGGGTCGGGACGCCCGAGGCGCTTCGTCAACGAGGTGATGCGGGCGGCGCGCAAGGCCGGCCATACCGGTTACAGCTTCGGATCGTCGCGCCGCCGCGGCGGAGGCTCGCAGTTCGGCCGCGGACGCTTCGCCCGCACGACCCGGGGACTGAGCCGCTCGTCCCGCCGCGTCGTGATCAAGGCGCGGATCGTCCGGCATCGCGGGACGCGCTATCGGGCAGTGCCGCTCGCCACTCACCTCACCTACCTCCAGCGCGACGGGGTCGGCCGGGACGGGCGGGAGCCCCGGATGTTCGACCGGGACGGCGACGACGTGGACGGCCGCGTCTTCGCCGAGACCTGCGAGGACGACCGCCACCATTTCCGCTTCATCGTCTCGCCGGAGGACGCGACCGAACTCGAGGACCTGCGCGCCTTCACCCGTGATCTCATGGACCGCGCCGAGCGCGACCTCGGCACGCGGCTCGACTGGGCGGCGGTCGATCACTGGAACACCGATAACCCGCATGTCCATGTCCTCGTCCGCGGCAAGACGGAGGACGGCGACGATCTCGTCATCTCGCGCGACTATATCAGCCGCGGCTTCCGGGCGCGGGCCGAGCAGCTCGCCGATCTCGAGCTCGGGCCGCGCAGCGAGCGCGAGATCGCGAACGCGCTCGAGCGGCAGGTGACGGCGGAGCGCTGGACCGATCTCGATCGCGCCCTGCATGTCCTCGCCGACGATCATGCCGGGCGCGCCGACCTGCGGCCGGGGGCGCCCGAGCCGGAAGACCCCGAGCTGCAGCGCCTGATGATCGGCCGGGCGCAGACGCTGGAGCGACTCGGGCTCGCCGAGGAGATTGCGCCGGCGGTCTGGGAGCTGAAGCCTGGCGCCGAGGCGACGCTCCGCGAGCTCGGCATGCGCGGCGACATCATCAAGACGATGCACCGCGCGATGGCGGGGGCCCCCGAACGCGCGGCCGCCGATTTCGCGATCGAGGGCATGCCCGCGGCGCCGATCCTCGGGCGGCTCGTCGAACGCGGGCTCCACGACGAGCATGCCGGCAGCGGCTACGCCATCGTCGACGGGATCGACGGCCGCGTCCACCATCTCCGCTTTGGCGACATCGAGGCGACGGGAGATACGCCCACGGGCGGCATCGTCGAGACGCGGCTCTGGGCACCGAGAGACGGTGGGACGCCTCGGCTGTCGCTCGTCGGCCGATCCGATCTGGGGCTCGTTGCGCAGATCGAGGCCGAGGGGGCGACCTGGCTCGACCGGGTCCAGCTTGCCCGCGACTGCGCGCCGCTCAGCGGCGCCGGTTTTGGCGCCGAGGTGCGCGGTGCGCTTGAGCGCCGCGCCGATCACCTGGTCGCCGAGGGTCTCGCGCAACGTCAAGGACAGCGCACCGTCTTCGCGCGGGACCTCCTCGCCACGCTCCGCAAGCGCGAGCTCGACGGCGCCGCCACCCGCCTGTCCGCTGAGACCGGACGTCCCTACGCGCGCCCTGCCGAAGGCGCGGTGGTCGCAGGCACCTATCGCCAGCGCCTCGACCTCGCGTCGGGGCGGTTCGCGATGATCGACGACGGGCTCGGGTTCTCGCTGGTGCCGTGGACGCCGCAGCTCAACCGCCATCTCGGGCAGAGCGTCTCCGGCACGATGTCCGCGGGCGGCGGGATCGAGTGGACGCTCGGCCGCCGCCGCGGCCTGAGCCTCTGAGCAGCGAGGGGTCCGTCCCGTGAGTCGCATCGACACCTCACCGGCCACCCGCATCCTCTGGGGCCAGATCGTCGTCGTCAGCCTCGTCGCGCTTGTCTTCGTTTGGGCGGCGACGCAATGGGTCGCCTTCCGTCTCGGCCATCAGCTGCAGCTCGGCAACCCGATAACCGACTTCTTCGGCTGGCCGATCTACCGACCTTGGGATGTCTTCGTCTGGTGGTACTGGTACGACGCCTATGCCCCAAGAATCTTCGTCGAGGGCGCGGTGATCGCCGGGGCAGGGGGCTTCGCGGCAATCGCGGTCGCCATCGCCTTGTCGGTCCTGCGCGCGCGAGAGGCGCGGGATGTCACCACCTACGGCTCCGCTCGCTGGGCAGCGCCTGGCGACATCGCGGCCGCCGGGCTCTTCGGCGAGAACGGGGTCGTGCTCGGGCGCCTCGGTCCGCGATACCTACGGCACGACGGGCCGGAGCACGTGCTCTGCTTCGCGCCCACGCGCTCCGGCAAGGGCGTGGGTCTCGTCATCCCGAGCCTCGTGACCTGGCCGGGCTCGGCCGTCGTGCACGACATCAAGGGCGAGAACTGCCAGCTGACCGCGGGCTGGCGGGCGCGGTTCGGCCGGGTCCTGCGCTTCGATCCGACGAACGCTGCGAGCGCGGCCTACAATCCGCTCCTCGAGGTGCGCCGCGGCGACAACGAGGTCCGCGACGTCCAGAACATCGCCGACATCCTGGTCGATCCCGAAGGACAGCTCGAGCGGCGGAACCATTGGGAGAAGACCAGCCACACGCTGCTCGTCGGCACCATCCTGCACGTGCTCTACGCCGAGGCCGACAAGTCGCTCGCCGGCGTCGCGGCGTTTCTCTCCGATCCCGACCGCAGGATCGAGGCGACGCTCGATGCGATGCTGCGGACGCCGCATCTCGGCGACAGGCCGCATCCGGTGGTGGCGCAGGCGGCGCGCGAACTCATCAACAAGTCCGACAACGAGCGGTCGGGAGTGCTGTCGACCGCGCTGTCGTTCCTCGGGCTCTACCGCGATCCGGTGGTCGCCGCCGTCACCGGCCGCTGCGACTGGCGGATCGACGATTTGGTGAACGGCGCGCGGCCGGTGACGCTCTACCTCGTCGTGCCGCCCTCGGACATCTCGCGCACCAAGCCGCTGGTGCGCCTGATCCTGAACCAGATCGGACGCCGGCTGACCGAGGAGCTCGAGACGACCTCCCGTCGGCACCGGCTCCTCCTCATGCTCGACGAGTTCCCAGCATTGGGACGGCTCGACTTCTTCGAGAGCCAGCTCGCCTTCATGGCGGGCTACGGCATCAAGGCCTTCCTGATCGCGCAGTCGCTGAACCAGATCGAGAAGGCCTACGGGGCCAACAACGCCATCCTCGACAATGCCCATGTCCGGGTCGCCTTCGCGACCAACGATGAGCGCACCGCCAAGCGGCTCTCGGACGCGCTCGGCACCACGACCGAGCTGCGCGCGATGAAGAACTATGCCGGTCATCGGCTCTCGCCCTGGCTCGGACACCTGATGGTCTCGCGCCAGGAGACGGCGCGGGCGCTGCTCACGCCGGGCGAGATCATGCAGCTGCCGCCCGACGAGGCGCTCGTCCTCGTCTCCGGCGCCCCGCCGATCCGGGCGCGGAAGGTGCGGTACTTCCTCGACGCGCAGCTGAAGAGGCGGACGGAGGACCCGCCGCCTGAGGCGCACGGCGCGGCCTGCGACCGGTCCCGGCCGCGCGATGACTGGAGCGACCTCGCGCCGGTGGCCGCACCTGAGCCGAAGTCGAAGGCGGCGACCGCGAAGAGTCCCGAAGGGGGCATCCGGCACGAGCCGGAGATGCCGGAGCACGAGAAGGTCGAGACGCCGCCGCAGATGACACCGCACCGGGAGTTCGGCGTCTTCGACGACGATCCCGGCAGCGGTCCCGGTGACGATCTTGGCGACGACACGCAGCGCGCCCGCGAGATGCAGAGGCAGGCACGCACGGTCGCCCGACAGGCCGCGCTCGATCCCGATGACGGCATCGATCTCTAGGAGCGGGGCCGTGAAGAAGGAACAGGTCTCCGTCTATCTCGACCCGCCGCTCGCGGCCGGTCTCGAGGATCTCGCCGCGCGGCGGCGCCTCTCGAAGTCGCAGATCGCCGAGGCGGCGCTCGCGAGCTTCCTCTCGCCCGATGGCTCCGATCAGGCCGAGGCGGCGATCGTCCGGCGGCTCGATCGCCTCACCCGCGCCGTCGAGCGTCTCGAGCGGGACCAGGAGATCGCCGGCGAGGCGTTGGCGCTCTTCGTGCGCTTCTGGCTGACCACGACTCCGCCCTTGCCCGACGAGCAGCACGAAGCCGCGCAGGCCAAGGGCCGCGAGCGCTATGGCGGCTTTGTCGGAACGCTCGGCCGGCGGCTCTCCAAGGGGACGACCCTCGCGCGGGAGATCTCGCGACATCGAGTCGACGCGCGCGGCCTCCGCGGCCTCGAAGCCGCAAGGCGACTGATCCTTTCGCCGGTCTTCCTACGCCACGGCCCTACGACGCCGTCGCTTCTGTTGCGCGAGGGCGCCGGCAGGTCTTCTTGATCGGTCCCGAAGCTCTAACCGGGACCGCCCATGTCCAGCGCTCACCTCGGAACCGACAGCCTCGCCCGCGGCGCGCGCATGCTTAAGACCGCGCTCGGCGCCGACGTCGCGGCCTGGCTCGAGGATCCAGCAGTCATCGAGGTGATGCTGAACCCCGACGGCCGGCTCTGGATCGACCGGTTGAGCGCGGGCCTTTCCGACACCGGGGCGAAGCTCTCCGCAGCCGACGGCGAACGGATCATCCGTCTAGTCGCGCACCATGTCGGCGCCGAGGTCCATGCCGAACGTCCACGCGTCTCCGCCGAGCTGCCGGTGACCGGTGAGCGCTTCGAGGGCCTGCTGCCCCCTGTGGTCACGGCGCCGGTCTTCGCGATCCGCAAGCCCGCCATCGCCGTCTTCACGCTCGACGACTACGTCGCAGCGAACGTCATGACGATCGAGGCAGCGGGGGCTCTTCGGGCGGCGGTAACCTCCCGCGCCAACATCCTCGTCTCGGGCGGCACCTCGACCGGCAAGACCACGCTGACCAATGCGCTCTTGGCCGAGGTCGCGCGATCCACCGACCGGGTCGTGCTGATCGAGGATACCCGCGAGCTGCAATGCCTGACGCCGAACCTTGTCGCGCTCCGGACGAAGGACGGAGTCGCGATGCTCTCGGACCTCGTCCGCTCTTCGCTCAGGTTGCGCCCCGACCGGATTCCGATCGGCGAGGTCCGCGGCGCCGAGGCGCTCGACCTCCTCAAGGCCTGGGGCACCGGTCACCCCGGCGGCATCGGCACCATCCATGCCGGGTCTGCCATTGGCACCCTGCGCCGGCTCGAGCAGCTGATCCAGGAGGTCGTCGTCACCGTGCCGCGCGCGCTCATCGCCGAGACGATCGATGTCATCGCCGTGCTCGACGGCCGCGGGCCGAGCCGCCGGCTCACGGAACTCGTGCGCGTCACCGGGCTCGACGGCCGGGGCGACTATGCCCTCCACCCGCTTCTCGAAACCCCTCCTGACGGAGACCCTTCATGACCCATCACGTTCTTGCGCGCAGCATCCTCCCTCTCGGGTTCGCCGCCCTCCTCGGCATCGCCGTCGCCGACCCCGCCCTTGCGGCCGGGTCAGGCATGCCGTGGGAGGCGCCGCTGCAGTCGATCCTGGAGTCGATCGAGGGGCCGGTCGCGAAGATCGTCGGCGTGATCATCATCATCATCACCGGGCTGACGCTCGCCTTCGGCGATACCTCTGGCGGCTTCCGGCGCCTGGTGCAGATCGTCTTCGGCCTCTCGATCGCCTTCGCTGCCTCGAGCTTCTTCCTGTCGTTCTTCTCCTTCGGCGGCGGGGCGCTGTTCTGATGGACCGCGACAGCGAGATCCCGGGCTTCTACGCCCCGGTCCACCGGGCGCTCAGCGAGCCGATCCTGCTCGGCGGTGCGCCCCGCGCGATCGCCATCGCCAACGGCACGCTCGCGGCCGCCGTCGGCCTCGGTCTCCGGCTCTGGCTCGTGGGCCTCGCGATCTGGATCGTCGGCCATCTGGTCGCGATCTGGGCGTCGCGGCACGATCCGCAGATCGCCGAGGTCGCGCGCCGGCACCTGCGGTTCCCGGCCTGGCTCGGGGTGTGAGCCAATGATGCAACTCGCCGAGTACCGCAACCGTGCCACGCTCCTCGCCGATTTCCTGCCCTGGGCCGCGCTCATCGCCGAGGGCATCGTTCTAAACAAGGACGGCAGCCTGCAGCGCACCGCCCGCTTCCGCGGCCCCGACCTCGAGAGCGCCACGTCGGCCGAGCTCGTCGCGATCACGGCGCGGCTCAACAACGCGCTGCGTCGGCTCGGCTCGGGCTGGGCGGTCTTCGTCGAGGCGCAGCGGGTGCCGTCGCGTGACTATCCGCTTTCCACATTTCCCGACCCGGTCTCGGAGCTCGTCGACGCCGAGCGGCGGGCGCGGTTTGAAGAGGCCGGAGCCCACTTCGAGAGTGCCTATTACCTGACGCTCGCCTGGATGCCGCCCGTCGACGATCTGAGCCGCGCCGGCCGTTGGCTCTATGAGGGCAAGGCCGCGACCGGCGCCAACCCGCGCGAGCATCTGTCGAGCTTCTCGACCCGGACCGACCGCCTTCTCGCGCTGCTCGAGGGCTTCATGCCGGAGGCGGCGTGGCTCGACGATGCGGAGACGCTGACGTACCTGCACTCGACGATCTCGACCCGACGCCAGCGGGTGCGGGTGCCCGAGACGCCGATGCATCTCGACGCACTGCTCGCGGACGAAGGCCTGGTCGGCGGCCTCGCGCCGCGGCTCGGCGCGGCACATCTCCGCATCCTGACCATCACCGGCCTGCCGTCGGCGACCTGGCCCGGGCTTCTCGACGAGCTGAACGGCCTCGCCTTCGAGTATCGCTGGGCGAGCCGCGCGATCTGTCTCGACAAGACCGATGCGCAGAAGCTCTTCACCCGTATCCGCCGCCAGTGGTTCGCCAAGCGCAAGTCGGTGGCTGCGATCCTCAAAGAGGTGATGACGAGCGAGGCGTCGACGCTCCTCGACAGCGATGCCGCCAACAAGGCGGCCGATGCCGACGAAGCGCTACAGGAGCTCGGCTCCGACCTCGTGGGTGCGGCCTATGTCACCGCGACGGTCACCGTCTGGGACGAGGACGAGCGCACGGCCGAAGCGCGGCTCCGAGCCGTCGAGAAGATCGTGCAGGGCCGCGACTTCACCTGCATCCCGGAGAGCCTGAACGCGCTCGACGCCTGGTTCGGCTCGCTCCCCGGGCATTTCTACGCCAACGTTCGGCAGCCGCCGGTCTCGACGCTGAACCTCGCGCATATGATCCCGATCTCGGCGGTCTGGGCGGGTGAGCCGCGCAACGCGCATCTCGACGGACCACCCCTCTTCTTCGCCGAGACCGAGGGCGCGACGCCGTTCCGGTTCAGCCTGCATGTCGGCGATGTCGGCCATACCCTCGTCGTCGGCCCGACCGGCGCGGGCAAGTCGGTGCTGCTGGCACTGATGGCGCTGCAGTTCCGGCGATATCCGGGCGCGCAGGTCTTCGCCTTCGACTTCGGCGGCTCGATCCGCTGCGCCACGATCGCGATGGGCGGGGACTGGGAGGACCTGTCGGGCGGCGGTGACGGCGACGCACCGGTCGTGCAGTTGCAGCCGCTCGCCGGCATCGACGACGCGCCCGAGCGGGCCTGGGCACAGGACTGGCTTGTGGGACTCCTCAGCCGCGAGGGCGTGGCCATCGATCCCACCGCGCGCGAGCATCTCTGGTCGGCGCTGACCTCTCTTGCCTCCGCGCCCGCCTCGGAACGCACTCTCACCGGCCTCTCAGTTCTTCTGCAGTCGACCGGGCTCAAGCAGGCGCTGAAGCCCTACTGCCTCGGCGGACCGTTCGGCCGGCTGCTCGACGCCGAAGCGGAGGCGATCGGCGATGCCAGCCTGCAGGCCTTCGAGACGGAAGGGCTGATCGGCTCGGCCGCGGCGCCGGCGGTGCTCGCCTACCTCTTCCATCGAATCGAGGGACGGCTCGACGGACGCCCGAGCCTCGTCATCGTCGACGAGGGCTGGCTCGCGCTCGACGACGCGACCTTCGGCGGCCAGCTCCGGGAATGGCTGAAGACGCTGCGCAAGAAGAACGCCAGCGTCGTCTTCGCCACCCAGTCGCTCGCCGACATCGACGGCTCTTCCATCGCGCCGGCCATCGTCGAGAGCTGCCCGACGCGGCTCTTCCTGCCGAACGAACGCGCCTTCGAGCCGCAGATCGCCGCGATCTACCGCCGCTTCGGGCTCAACGACCGGCAGATCGAGATCGTCGCGCGCAGCCTGCCGAAGCGCGACTATTACTGCCAGTCGCGCCGCGGCAACCGACTCTTCACCCTCGGCCTCGGCGAGGTCGCGCTCGCCTTTACCGCCGCGTCCTCGAAGAGCGACCAGGCGGCGATCAGCGAGACGCTCGCCGAGCACGGCCGCGCGGGCTTCGCCGCCGCCTGGCTGCGCCGGCGTGGCCTCGACTGGGCCGTCGAGCTCCTCGGGCCCGCACCCGAGACCCGATCACCGTCACCCATAGAGGAGATCAACCCGTGACCCGTTCCCGCCTTCGCGGCGCGCTGCTCGCCGCCACCCTGGGTGCCATCCCCGTGAGCGCCATCCTGTCGCCGATCGTGGCGACGCCCGCCCATGCCTGGCGCATCGTCTACGACCCGAGGAACCACGCCGAGTCCCTGCTGACCGCCGCCCGGTCGCTCGAGCAGATCAACAACCAGATCGCCCAGCTGCAGAACGAGGCGCAGATGCTGATGAACCAGGCCCGCAACCTCGCGAGCCTGCCGTACTCGGCGCTGGCCGACCTGCAGGCCTCTGTGCAGGAGACGCAAGGCCTCCTCGGCGAGGCGCAGCGGGTCGCCTACGACGTCGCCGAGATCGAGCGGCTCTTCGGCGACCAGTACGGCACCGCGGCGGGCACCGGCGATGCCGCCGCGATGCTCGGCAACGCAAGGGAACGCTGGGAGATTTCGGTCGCGGGCTTCGAGGATGCGCTGAAGGTTCAGGCCGGCGTCGTCGGAAACATCGAGACGGTTCGGTCCCAATCCGAGGCCCTGGTGACGCGGAGCCAGAATGCCGTCGGCGCGCTGCAGGCGGCGCAGGCCGGCAATCAGCTCCTGGCGCTGCAATCGGCGCAGATCGCCGACCTCACCGCCGCGATCGCCGCCTCGAGCCGCGCCGAGGCGCTCGAGGCCGCCCGCGCCGCCTCGGCCGAGGAGCAGGCGCGCGAGAACCTCAAGCGGTTCCTGCAAACCGGTACCGGCTACGCGCCGACCCGAGTCCGCATGTTTGGAGGGTGATCGTGATGCCTGGACCGGCCCCGATCATTCGTGGCATCGCCTTCGGGGTCGGCGGCATCGCCCTGCTGATGGCCGTTCTCGAGCTCATGAACAGCGTGACCCCGGAGCAGGAATCGGGCGCTGCGCTCGAGGCTCCAGGACACGTCGAACTCCAGCGCTGCCGGACCCTGGCGCCGGAGCAAGCCATTGACGATGTCGCCTGCCGGGACGCCTGGGCCGAGAACCGGCGCCGGTTCTTCGGCACCGCCGTCCACGGGCGGGACTGAGCCATGGGCGGCGTCGGTGTCATCGACCGCTTCCTCGACGTCTTCGCCTCCTACATCGACTCGGGCTTCGGCCTCCTCGGCGGCGACGTCGCGTTTCTGGCGACAACGCTCATCGCCATCGACGTCACGCTCGCCGCGCTGTTCTGGGCCTGGGGCGCCGACGACGACATCATCGCCCGGCTGGTCAAGAAGACGCTCTTCGTCGGCGTCTTCGCCTATATCATCGGCAACTGGAGCACGCTCGCCCGCATCGTCTTCGAGAGCTTTGCCGGTCTGGGTCTCGTTGCATCCGGCGGCACCCTCACGGCCGACGAGCTCCTGCAGCCCGGCCGCATCGCCGATGTCGGCCTTAGCGCCGGCCGGCCGCTGCTTGCGGCCATCTCGGACCTCATGGGGTTCGTGTCGTTCTTCGAGAACTTCCTGCAGATCATGATCCTGACCTTCGGCTGGACCATCGTCGTGCTGTCCTTCTTCATCCTGGCGATCCAGCTCTTCGTGACGCTGATCGAGTTCAAGCTGGCGACGCTCGCCGGCTTCGTGCTCGTGCCATTCGGCCTCTTCGGCAAGACCGCGTTCATGGCCGAGCGGGTCCTCGGGCTCGTGATCTCCTCCGGCGTCAAGGTGCTGGTGCTCGCCGTCATCGTCGGCATCGGCTCGACGATCTTCGGCGACTTCACCGCGGGCTTCGCCGCCGAGCCGACGATCGAGGACACGATGTCGGTCGTCCTGGCCGCCCTCGCGCTCCTCGCGCTCGGCATCTTTGGCCCCGGCATCGCCAACGGCATCGTCTCGGGCGGCCCGCAACTCGGCGCCGGCACGGCAGTCGGAGCGGGTCTCGCGGCAGGCGGCATGGTGGCCGGCGGGATGGCCGCAGGGCGCATGGCGCTCGGCGCCAGCGCCTCCACCGCGCGCGGCGCCGCTTCCGTCGCGGG